>CAOXUF010000108.1 GCA_948560485.1 uncultured Eubacterium sp. | reverse complement strand
TGACTGGAGTTCAGACGTGTGCTCTTCCGATCTGGGAAATATATGCATATATTGAAAACATAATCTATATCCCCCAAGTCATCTGTACCTTCTATCGTACCTCCACATATTCTATTCCATGTATCCAATATTTTTGCAAACAAGCTATACTCTTTATCATATAAACTATTTTCATAACACACTTTCGTTACATACAACAGCATACTCAAGCTGATCTCTTTAATGGCATGCCAACCTTTTTCTCTGTTTAGAGTCTTCAACTCTGCCATCGCATTTATAACTTCTATATGATCTCTCGCTTTTCTCAAATCAAAGCCCGATCCTGTTGTAGAATCTTTTCTGCAGCGATATTGATAAAACATCTGCGGAATATACATTACCCTTTTTGCCAATGTCATCATTCTACAGTAAAACTCATTATCTTCAAAATATACTCCCGTAAGAAAGCGTATATCATTATCTTTTATAAATGCTGCAGAACTGTACATTGACCATGGCACTGGATTATATGATTTCCTATAATATTTTTCTAAAAAAAATATACCTGAAAAAACCTCCATTCTCTCCTTAATAATTTCATGTCTATCGCAATTATTTGGCTTAATTACTTTTTTTTCGATACAATCCTCAAACTCAAGCGCATCAAACAAAACAATATCTAATTTATTTTTAGAAGCACACTCATAACAGCTTTCCAATGTATCTTCCATAATATAATCATCAGAATCCAAAAAATAAATATATTCTCCTCTAGCCATTTTTATGCCAACATTCCGTGCATACCCCTGTCCATGATTATCTTGTGTCACAATGATAAGGCCTGGATATTTTTCCTGTAAATGCTGCAAAACTTCCCAGCTATCATCTGTTGACCCATCATTAACTGCAATTACCTCGATCTCCCTTTGCGTCTGATTGTAAACGCTGCCAATGCACTCTTCTAAATAGATCCCTGTATTATAAACTGGTATGACTACTGATGTTTTAATCATAATATTCCTTTCGCATCAATCCCCCTTTATGTCTTTTCCCCAAAGATCTTTTAACAGTTGCGCTTCCGGTAACTCCCCTTCCTTGAAAAAATTGTACGGCATAGAAAACCCCATTTTTTTTCTATACAGTATGGCTTTTCCAACTTCTTCCTCATAGGCCTTTTTTAGCACCCCTTTTAATACCCCATTGGGAAGCCTGTCTTCTTCAGATAATGAAAAGGAAAATTCCACTACTCTTCTTGCCAAAAACGGTACTCTGGCTTCCAACGAGACAGCCATGCTTGCCCTGTCTACCTTAGTTAAAACGTCTCCCGGTAAGTATGTTTTTAAATCCAAATATTGAGTTCTGGTCATTGGCGGTAAATCTTTGAAATAATACTGTCGGAATTTCCAAAACATGTCATAATCTTTTGGAATCCCAAACTGTTTCCTAAGTTCTTTATCACTTGGCCGCGGAATGCCACAAATATCCCTTAATATAAATGTCAGTTCATCCATCCAATAGTGATCCAATCCATTTTTATGGAGTTTACTGTACACATATGAAAGGAGTAAATTATCCGGCGCTTGGTCTTTTTCTTTCTGCCATATTGCTTTATGCCTGTCATATCCGCCAAATATCTCATCACCGCCATCACCTGTGAGTACTACCGTAACCTTTTCCTTCGCTATTTTAGAAACAATATATGTTGGAAACGCCGAAGAATCCGCAAATGGTTCGTCATACCAATCTTTTAACCGACTATAATGCTCTAGAAAAATGTCACGGTCAAACACTTTTACATTCCAATTTATCTTATACCGCTCCACTAATTTTCGGGCATACTGTAATTCATTATAATCCCTTTGCGTAAATCCCATTGAAAAACATTCCAACAGAGGATTAATCTTATATCCTTCATAAGTGATAATACTGGAATCTACCCCGCCACTTAAAAAAGTACCTACCGGAACATCAGCAATCATCTGCTCGCGCACAGACACTTTTATCAGTTCCTTTAACTCTTCCACAATATCGCTCTGTTTTCGCTCTGATGCTTGATTTGAATTTACATTTAACTTCCAATAATCCGAATCTTTAACGATACGCTTAGATTTTATATCAAATATCACACGATGTCCCGGAAGCATTTTATATACATTTTTATAATACGTCTTTGGCTCTGGTATGTATATATAGTTCAAATAATCATAAACCGCTGTATAATCAACCTGTAAAGAAACCGTATTGCACATATTAACAATACCTTTGAGCTCAGATGAAAATCCAAAATTAACACCATCATAATAGTAATATAATGGTTTTATCCCTACCCTATCGCGGAACAGTCTAATCATGCCGTCTCTTTTATCGTATATCGCCATTCCGAACATGCCGTCTACCCTTGTGACAAATTTTTCTCCCCATTCAATATATGCATTTAATATTACTTCTGTATCCGTAGTTGACCGAAACCGATATCCCTTTTTTTCTAATTCCTTTTTTAATTTCTGATACCCATATATTTCACCATTAAACACGATTCCGACTTGTCCATCAATAGAAAACATGGGCTGCATGCCATTAACCGACAAATCAATAATTGCCAGCCGGGCAAAAGCAAGCGTAAAATCCTCCATTGAATCAATCCTTATGCCATCCGGCCCACGGTGCGACATGCTTTCTATCCCTTTTTTATAATCCCACCGAGAATTATTTCCGCCAAGAATCCCACACATCCTTTTTCTTCCTTTCCCTACATATACACGATGCTACACCGTTAAACCATCTGGTATCAACCATATCTGCTTTTCTAAATTATAAATATTGCTTACATTGCTCCCAATCCTCTCCACAATCTCATCGAAAAATTGGGGTGTGGTAATAACAATATGATCAGCCTGAACATTATTAAAATTTTCCACTACATATCCATATATCTTCTTCCCCCATTTATCCTGTGCTGAATCAAATACATGTTGTATATTTATATCTGTCTTCGATATCTCTTTTAACAATGCGCTGCCAATTTCTCCTATTCCCCAAACAGAACAACCCTTACATGACAAATTTCTTACAAATTCTACCTTAGCCTGTATATAAATTTCCTGCAGATTAATATTCTTATTTCCACTAATTATATTTTTATAAAATACTCTGTTTATACTGCTTAACTCCCCTATAATTTCATTTTCCTGCATTCCCCATTTCTGTAAATAGACATTCCTCAGACTATCAAAAAGTACATCATATCCTGGATCGCCTAAATAAATATTCAAGTTAGTAATGACATCATTATAAAAACTTCTAACTAAGAGCAGATTGTTCTTTTTCAATTTGATATGCTCATATATTTTATCATATGCCGCAAACAGATAGCTTTTCCTTGTATCTCTGTCTGTAGAAAGTGTATGTCTCCCTTTATTGCTTCTGTAATGATAAAACACTTTATCAACATAAATTATTTTATGTGAATTTATGGTTACAACTTTCGAAAAGAAAACATCATTTGCATTGGGGATATCCTGAAAAAAAATATCCTTTTTTGTGTATAGAGATTTATGGATAAGCTTGGTACATGGCACCGTGGTCACAAGCTGCATAATATGGTGAAGCTCTTTTTCCGTATTAATAACAGGATATGTACTGCAATATAATTTTTTTATCCAATCGTCTAACACACTATCTGTACTGGGTATATCATCAAAATATTCCCAATAGCAACATGCAAGGTCAGCATGTTCCTTCACCGCAGCGTTAACCATTTCCTCTATTGCATTTAATTCCACCAAATCGTCTGCGTCCCAAAAAGCTATCCACTCCCCTTTTGCCATACTTATACCAACGTTACGGGCAGCGGCGGCTCCACGATTCTCTGTCTCGACTCGTATGATGATTCTGGAATCATTCTTTGCATACCCCCTCAGTATATCCACTGTATGATCTGTACATCCATCACATATATATATTATTTCCATGTTCGTATATGTCTGATTCAAAACTGCTTCCACATTTTCACATAAAAACTGCTCTGCGTTGTATGCCGGAATGACTATCGTTACCAAATCCCCATCCATATGTCTCTCCCTTGATAAGCTTTCCAAATTCTTATAAGCCATATTCCTTCAAAAGAACATAATCTTTATCCTTTTTCAACCCAAGACCGCTCAATTGTTTCTCAATCTCTTCTGTTTTCTGGCAAGTAACAATAACAAAATATTTCAGCCAATCCATTATTTCCTTAGCATAGCTTACCGTTACTCCTCTAAAAACCATTCCCTGCTTCTCCTTGTCATTGTCAGTAATCGAAACCCCGGAAATATCTCCCAAAATATCAATTAACTTTTGACAATTATACCCTGCTCCAAAGAGCATCAATTTCCTATTGTTACTTTTCTGCCAAACATCCTTCATCATGAACTTCCCAATCACATCTCTGGACATCTTTTCAACCAAATTTGTGATCCTACGAGCTTGAGCATATATCATTTCTGTAAATATACGTATCATATCTGCTTCAATGCCACTACTTTGATTTATTTCATATAATGGATAATCCATCCTATCATCATAAAACAAGATTCCTTCTTCCCTATGCAAATACTCTCTTGCCACCTGTTCATTGTCTTCCACAAATTTCCTCAAGAATCTTTCCCTTTCATCCATTGTGAAAAAACCACATTCCTTTTGATCTTTGTTATATAAGTTTGACAATCCTGCACAAATATCTCTAAAATCGGATTTAACTTTCCAGTCAATTCCCTCGTCCTCACTCATATGACTCTCCATGCCTCGGATAGAATTGGTCAATCTATTAATCTCTAAATAATTCCCTCCTAAAGATATATTTTTCATGGAACTTCTTTCCCAATTGTTCCTATCTAACGGTATTCCAAGAACAGACAAAAAATCCATAACCGTATCGTTATCAACAAGTTGCTGCTTTTCATATATCCTGACAATCAAATTACTTTTTCCGATTATCTTACTTATCGAATTTAACTTAAATAAATAATCTAAAAAGTTGGGAGGAATTCCATCCGAACCAATAAACTCTTCAAATGTACGATGCTCTGTTCCGTTTTTGATTCGTTGATTATACAAAGATTCTATAGCCCTATCCTGCCGCCTTAAATATACAATCACTTTAACCTTTGCATATCTTTCTTTAACAGCCGCTATAAATTTATCCCCTTCAAATTCATAAATACTTTCTGCCGACAGGATAACATTCTTGTCCTTCAAATATCGCAGAGAAATATCCATTCTTTTATCCCATTCAGATTTTACATTACTTATTATCAAATAGTCATACAAATCGTACCCATTCCCACTGCCTTCCAGTTCCCACTGTTTCCAATATTCCATTTCACCATCCATCAAAACCGGATAGCACCATCCATATTCCTCTAATATACCGTTATTGAGATATAAAAAATTTTGCAAAGATGTTGTTCCTGTCTTTGGCATTCCTATGTGTATCAATAATGTATTAGCACCGTCTATCTTATCTATCACTTTTACCCCTATACCCCATATTCTCTCATGAGAACATAATCTTCTTCCTTTTTCAGGCCATAGTTATCCAATTGCTGCTCAATCTCTCCTGTAACATGGCAAGTCACAATAATATAATATTTTTTCCAATCTACGATATCTTCCGTATGGCTCACCTGTGCCCCATGTATAGCCGTTCCTTGTTTTGTCAAATCATTATCAACAATCAACGTACACGGAAGATTTCCGACTATATCAAATAATTTTCGGCAGTTACGCCCTGCACCAAAAAGCAGCAGCTTTCGGTCTTTCCTTTTTTGATAAACATCCCTCATAATTAACTTTCCAATAACTTCCTGCGAAGTTTTTTCAATCAAGTTTGCAAGTCTCTGACCCTGGGCATGCATCACGGCCGTAAAAACGCGAACCATATCTTCCTCAAATCCACTACTTTGATTTATATCATATAAAGGATAATCCATTCTGTCATCATAGAACAAGATCCCATCTTCTCTGTTCAGGTATTTTCTTGCTATCTGCTCGTTATCTGGTGCAAACTTCTCAAGAAACTCCTTCCTTTCCTCCACTGTGAAAAATCCATGTTCTCCCCTATCTTGATTAAATATACCTGATAATCCTGTACAGACATTATAAAAATCATGCCTTACTTCTTCATCACACCAACTCAATATCTCATCTCTGTTTCCCACACAGCTATCAATACTCTGAACAGAATTGATCAATCTGCTAATCTCTAAATAGTTTCCTCCAAGAGAAGCATTTTTTTCTTTTCTTTTCCAATCAACCTGATCTGTTGGTACTCCAAGAACAGACATAAAATCTGTAATCGTATCATTTCCGATAAGTTGCTGCTTCTCATATATTCTGACTATAAGATTCTCTTCCCCAACTATTTGGCTTATTAAATCCAGTTTGCATAAATATTCTAAAAAATTTCCAGAAACAACATATGACTCAACAAATTCCTCAAAAGTATTATATGGTTTATAATATTCCACATACTCAAGCCCGCTTTTAATTCTCTGGCTGTATAATGACTCTATAGCTCTATCCTGACGCCTGAGATAAACAACTACTTTTATATTCTCATATTTGTCCTTAGCATCTGCAATAAACTTGCTATTCCCAATCCCATAAATATTCTCTGCTGATAAGACAACATTTTTCTCTTCCAAATGTCTTAAAACAATCCCCATTCCTTTATCCCATTCCGGCTTCATACCATTTATGATCCAATCAGCATGCAATTTGTATCCATTTCCGTTTCTTTCTGCTGACCACCGGTTCCAATATCCCGATTCAGCATCTTCTAATACCGGATAACACCAACCATATTTTTTTAACAAACTGTTATTGTTGAATAAAAAACTTTGCAATGCTGTTGTTCCTGTTTTCGGCATTCCAATATGT
>CAOXUF010000107.1 GCA_948560485.1 uncultured Eubacterium sp. | reverse complement strand
CAGGTGTTCCCATCTGTTCAATTTTTCCCTGGTTCATTACAATAACCATATCTGCTACTTCAATTGCTTCTTCCTGGTCATGTGTTACAAAAATACTGGTAATCTTTACCCTTTTAATGGTTTCTTTAAGCCATGACCGAAGTTCTCTACGCACTTTAGCATCAATCGCCGCAAACGGTTCATCCAGTAATAATAACTGCGGATTCGGTGCCAGTGCTCGAGCAAAAGCTACACGCTGACGCTGTCCACCAGAAATTTGATGTGGATAACGTTTTCCCAAATCCTTCATCGAAATTAATTCCAAAAGTTCCTCCACTCTGGTTTTTATTTCATTTTTATTTTGCTTTTGCACTTTAAGACCAAAAGCAATATTATCGTATACTGTCATATAACGAAATAACGCATAATTTTGAAATACAAAACCAATTCCCCGTTTACTCCCGGACAAATGGTTTACTTTTATTCCATTAATTACAATATCTCCGGAATCCGGCTCATCAAGTCCGGCTATCATTCTTAAAATTGTTGTTTTGCCACTCCCACTCGGACCTAACAATGCCGCAAGCTGCCCCTTTTCCACTCCAAAACTCACATCTTCTGACGCATGAAATCCATCAAATGTTTTATAAATATTCCTCATTTCTACATACATCACGCTTTACCTCCTGCTCATTTTCGTTTCCATTCCACAATACTTTTGACAATCAATATGATGACTGCCATTATAACCAGGATAGAAGATACAGAAAATGCTGCAGTTGTATTAAATTCATTATAAAGAATTTCTACATGGAGCGGTAACGTATTTGTCTTTCCTCTTAAATGCCCGGAAATTACAGATACTGCGCCAAATTCACCCATTGCTCTGGCTGCACACAAAATGATTCCATAGAGAAGTGCCCATTTAATATGCGGAAATGTTATCTTTCTAAAAATTGTAAATCCCTTTGCCCCCATCAATGCGGCAGCCTCTTCTTCCTCTTTTCCCTGCGCATTCATTACTGGGAACAATTCACGAAAAACAAACGGAAAGGTAACAAATATTGTAGCCAGAATAACTCCCGGAACTGCAAATACAATTTTAATGCCATGCTCTTTTAAAAATCCTCCCATCCAGCCAACATTTCCAAAAGTTAAAATAAAAATCAATCCGGCAATTACCGGAGAGATAGAAAACGGAATATCTATCAATGCAGCTAAAACCTGCCTCCCACGAAAGTAAAATTTAGATAAAAGATATGACGCAAAAATTCCAAATACAGTATTTACTATTACAGAAATCACAACTGCAGTTACAGTAAGTTGAAATGCTTTCACTGTATATTCATCCATGATATTCTTTTGATAAACACTCCAACCATTTCTAAATGCATTTACCAATACCACAATTAAAGGCAGCACCAGCATAATACTTAAAAATAAAACACTAATACTGATTAAACTATATTTTATTACATGGCTGCCCTTCTCTTTATGTGGTCCGATAACCTTCTGCAAGGAATAAATTCCATCCCCTGTTATATCCTGCTCATAAGTTTTTTCCTCTTTATATTCTTTCTTTACCATAAATACTTTTCATCTCCAAATTTTTTCATTACCCTTTACTAAATTTCTGCATATAAATCTGCACAGAATTAATTACTAACATGAGCAAAAAAGATATAAGCAACAAGACTATGGCAATTGCTGTAGCATCTGAATATTTATACTGTTCCAGCTTTGTCATAATCAACAGCGGCGCAATTTGTGTTTTATATGGAATATTTCCGGCAATAAAGACTACACTGCCGTACTCTCCGATTCCTCTGGCAAACGCAAGACCAAAACCCGCTAACAATGCCGGAAAAACTTCTGGCAAAATTACATGAATAAAAATATAGTGTTTTTCTGCTCCAAGCATCATTGCCGCCTCTTCATACTGCCTGTCTAATTTTTCCAGTACCGGCTGAACAGTTCTTACCACAAAAGGAATACCCACAAAAATCATAGCTATGATAATACCAACATGTGTATAGGCAATTTTAATTCCCACTCTTGCAAAAAGGCTTCCAATCCATCCCTGATCTGAGTAAAGGTAAGTTAATGCTATACCTGCTACGGCTGTTGGCAAAGCAAATGGCAGTTCAATTAAGCCATCAAGTATTTTTTTGCCTGGAAAATCATAGCGAACCAGAACCCATACCAAAATCATTCCAAATACAGCATTAATCAAAGCAGCAATAAATGCACAGGAAAGGCTGACCAGATACCCTGATACAATCTGACGTGAAGTAACTACCTCTTTAAATTCCTGAAAACTAAGTTTACTGGCACTAAAGAAAAGTGAGGCTAAAGGAATTAATATAAAACAACCAAGCATCATCAAAGTAATTCCCATAGAAAGTTCAAAACCTGGAATTATTCGGACACCTTTTTTACTTTTAACCTTCACAATTTGTTGTTCCATAGCATGAATTATTCCTTTCCCAGTTGCTTCTATTGCGCATATATCTGATCAAAAATCCCACCATCATTAAAATAAACTTCGTAAGCCTTTTTCCAACCTCCAAAATCATCAATAGTGACAAGATTCATTTCCAAATTAAATTGTTCTGAATATTCCTGTAATATTTTTTCATCTGAGGGCCGATAATAATTTTCCCCAGCTAATCGCTGTGCCTCATCACTGTACAAATATTCCAGGTAATCATGAGCAAGTTCTTTTGTTCCATGATCTTCTGCATTCCTATCCACTACTGCTACAGAAGGCTGTGCCAAAATACTGATACTTGGCGTTATGATTTCATACTGATCCGGATATTCCTCCAGAGATAAATACGCCTCATTTTCCCATGCAATCAGAACATCTCCCTGTCTATTTTCTACAAACGTATTGGTTGCCCCTCTGGCACCAGAATCCAACACCAGCACATTTTCATATAATTTTTTCATATATTCTCTGGTTTGTTCTTCATTTCCACCATCCTGTTCCTGCCAATAAGCCCACGCAGCAAGAAAATTCCAACAGGCTCCGCCAGAAGTTTTAGGATTTGGCGTAATAACTTCAATTCCTTCTTTGATTAAATCATCCCAGTCCTGAATTCCTTTTTCATTATCTTTGCGTACTAAAAAAACAATGGTTGATGTGTAAGGAGAACTGTTGCCTTCAAATTCTTCAATCCATCCGCTGTCAATTAATCCATATTCCTCAATTGCTGTAATATCATGTGCTAATGCCAGCGTCACCACATCCGCTTCATTCCCTTCAATTACCGACCTTGCCTGAGAACCGGAACCTCCATGAGATTGAGTAATCGTTATTTCCTGATTGTTTTTTTTCATCCAATAATCACAAAACAATTCATTATATTTCGCATAAAATTCTCTCGTCGGATCATAAGATACATTTAAAAGTTCCATAGTCAAATCCTTCTGTGGTTTATTACTGCACCCAGCTAATAAAAAGGACATCATTATCGTTAATATATAGAACAAAATCCTTTTTTTCATCATCTCTGCCACCTTTATTCAGTAAAACAATTATTATATTAAATGATCTGATAAGCTTTCAGTTGATTTAAAATAAATGTCACGGACTCTTCCAAAGAAAATTTATTAGTATCAACTACAATATCCGCATTCTCAGGTTCCTCATAAGGACTTGATATTCCTGTAAAATTGGGTATCTTTCCTTCCCTTGCTTTTCGATATAAACCTTTTACATCTCTCCGTTCACATTCTTCTAACGGAGTGCTGACATATACTTCAATAAAATTTTCCGCTCCAATGATATCCCTAGCATTCTTCCTGTCACTTCTAAAAGGTGAAATAAACGAAGTAAGAACTATCAATCCTGCATCATTCATTAACTTTGCCACTTCTGCAATTCTTCTTATATTTTCTATCCGGTCTTCTGGTTCAAACCCAAGATTTTTATTAAGCCCCATACGAATATTATCCCCGTCCAGAAGCATGGTATATCTGCCATTAATACTTAATCTCTTTTCGATTTCATTTGCCAGCGCAGATTTCCCTGAACCGGATAAGCCTGTAAACCATAAGGTTACTGGCTTTTGTCCCATTTTTTGTGCCCGAATTTCCCGTGTAATATCCAACTTTTGCCATACGATATTCTCTGATCTTCTTAACGAATGTTCTATCACACCACAAGCTGACGTCATATTCGATACCCTGTCAATTAAAATAAAACTACCTAATCCTTTATGATTTTTAAATGTATCATAGACAACCGGAAATGCAGTTGCTATATCGCAGACAGCAATCTCATTTTTGTATAGTTTTGATACTGCAATATGCTCTCCTGTATTAACATCAATTCGATATTTTATATCCATAACCGAAGCCGGAAGCATCTTCGTACCTATCTTTATCCAGAAGTTTTTCCCCTGCATCAGTTCTAAATCATCCATCCAAAGAATGGTGGAAGTAAACATACTGCTGACCTTCAATTCAGCATTCCTGACCAGAACACATCCCCGTGAAACATCTACCTCTTTATTAAGGGAAATGGTTACTGCCTGTCCCTTTTCAGCCTGTACTTCTTTCTTATCCGTAACCAATATAGAATCAACAACTGCCTTTTCTCTGCTCGGCAAAATCGTAATCTCATCGCCTGCCTGCAAAGTTCCAGACACAATCTGCCCCTGAAATCCACGGAAATTATGATTTGGCCGACACACTCTCTGCACAGGTAAAATCATTCCCTGCTCATCTTCGCCCTCTTCAATATTAATGGTTTCAAGATACTCTAACAGCGTTTTTTCCCTGTACCAGGGCATATTAGCATGTTTCAGCGTCACATTATCCCCTTCTGTAGCACAAACAGGAATAATACTTACATTCGCCAAATCTAAATCAATCGCTAATTTTTTTATATCTTTTTCTATTTTGACATATTCCTTCTGATGATAGTTGACTAAATCCATCTTATTTACAGCAAATACAAAATATCGAATTCCCATAAGTGCACAAATTCTGGCATGACGTCTTGTCTGTGCCAATATTCCCCTGGTTGCATCTACAAGAATCACTGCTAATTCTGCAAAAGAGGCACCCACAGCCATATTTCTGGTGTACTCTTCATGCCCGGGAGTATCTGCAACAATAAAACTTCTCTTCTCTGTTGTAAAATAGCGATAAGCAACATCAATTGTAATTCCCTGTTCCCGTTCTGCCATCAGCCCATCTAATAAAAGAGAATAATCTATCTTTCCTTCACGACTTCCAACCTTACTGTCAAGTTCTAATGTACGTTCTTGATCTGTAAAAAGTAATTTTGCATCATACAGCATATGACCAATCAGCGTAGATTTCCCATCATCCACACTTCCGCAGGTAATGAATTTTAACAATCCGTTCATTTTAGAAATACCCCTCTCTTTTTCGTCTTTCCATACTGCCCTTCGCTTCATGATCAATTACTCTGCTTGTGCGTTCTGACTCCACAGCTCCTAAAGTTTCTTCAACAATCGCTTCCAATGTGTCCGCTTTTGATTCCACAGCGCCCGTAAGCGGATAGCAGCCTAAGGTTCGGAAACGTACTTTTTTCAACTGTATTTGTTCCCCCGGAAGTAATTTCATCCGGTCATCATCCACCATAATAATATTTCCATCCCGATAAACCACGGGACGTTCTTTTGCAAAATAAAGCGGAACAATTTCAATCTGTTCTTTGCATATATACTGCCAAATATCCTTTTCTGTCCAATTTGACAAAGGAAATACTCTTATACTTTCACCCTTATGTAATGCTGTATTATAAAGGTTCCACATTTCCGGCCTCTGATGTTTAGGGTCCCAGGAATGGGCCTCATTCCGAAACGAAAAAATTCTTTCTTTAGCCCGGGACTTCTCCTCATCACGCCGCCCACCTCCAAATGCTGCAGTAAATCCATACTTGTCCAATCCCTGCTTTAATGCCTGCGTTTTCATAATATCCGTATAAGCACCACCATGATCAAAAGGATTAATTCCCTTTTTTACTCCATCTTCATTGGTATAAACCAGCATCTCGATTCCTTTTTCTTCGGCAATGCGATCACGGAAGGTAATCATTTCATGAAACTTCCATGTAGTATCGATATGAAAAAATGGAAATGGCGGCTTTTCCGGATAAAATGCCTTTAATGCCAAATGCAGCATTACTGAACTGTCTTTTCCGATAGAATATAACATTACAGGCTTGTCACACTCAGCTACCACTTCTCTCATAATATATATTGCTTCGGCTTCTAGCCTATCCAAATGCGTCATTTCTTCCATCTGGCTTATCCTCCTCTGACAAGATCTATCATGTCCCTGCAAATATAAAATCAACAAACTCTGTTTTCCTCTGAATTAATCACATAAAATCCCTTTGCATTTAAAGGATTTGTTCGGTTATAAAGCAATTCTGAATCATCCATCTGACGAAAAATAGCACCTGCTTCTTCTGCAATACACTGCATAGCTGCGGTATCCCATTCCATCGTTGGATTATAACGGTAATATATTTCTGCTTCTCCTCTGGCTATCAGGCATCCTTTTATAGAACTTCCCATCTTAACAAACTGCTGGAATTTATATTTTTTTATTAACTCATCCATCTCTTTACATCCATGAGAACTGCTCATAACCAAACGAACTTTTTCTAAATCTTTAATATTAGATACATACAATTTTTTTATTTTACCTTCAGCAGTTTGAAGAAAACTGCCCTTCCCCTTTTCTGCATAGTACAGTTCCTGAGTAACAGGTACATAAATCACTCCCATAACCACCCTATGCTGATAAGAGAGAGCAATATTTACCGTAAATTGACCATTTCGTTTTAAAAATTCTTTTGTTCCGTCCAGAGGATCTACAATAAAACAATAATCGTTTTCTAATCTCTTTTTATCATCCTTTTCTTCCTCGGAGAGAATTGCATAATCAGGAAATGCTTTTTTCAAGCCTTCTAC
>CAOXUF010000106.1:769-6960 GCA_948560485.1 uncultured Eubacterium sp. | reverse complement strand
CGGTAGCAAGAGCTTTAATTCGTAAAAAGCCGCTGTTAATTTTAGACGAGGGTACATCTGCTATTGATATGCAGACTGCGTATGACATTGAAAGTAGGTTGTTGAAAATATCCGATTTAACTTTACTTACTATTACGCACAATATGAGCAAAGATATTCTTGAACTCTACGACGAGATTATCTTTATGGCAGACGGGAAAATTATTGAACATGGTACATTTGAAACGCTTATTGCTAAACACGCTGCATTTTATGACTTTTACCAACTAAAGAAGTAAGCATTTTTAGGGGAAAGCCGCTGCCGGTTTCTTTTTTAATAACTCATAAAATTTAAAACCTGTCATTTGCTTGTCATGTTTATGTAGTATAATGTAATTGAGAGGAGATTTTTATGGAACAGAGCAGATTATTCAAGATAGTGTATCATTTATTGGAAAAAGGAAAATCAACCGCCCCAGAACTGGCTGAAAAATTTGAAGTTTCAATAAGGACAATATACCGGGATTTAGACACGATTAGTGCCGCAGGTATTCCGATTTATGCTACACAAGGAAAAGGCGGCGGTATATTCATAATGCAGGATTTTATGTTAAATAAGTCCTTATTATCGGAACAGGAAAAAGAACAAATTTTAATGGCATTACAAGGTATCTCTGCCACAGAACATAACCAAACAGACGAATTGCTTATGAAATTAAGTGGGCTTTTCCAATCCAAAGTTACAAATTGGATTGAAGTTGATTTTTCAGAATGGTATAAAAACACACCTAACTATGACGTATTCAATTTAATTAAAAATGCAATTTTCAATCAATACACGATTACCTTTTCTTATTTTGCACGAGAGGGAAATTACTCAAACCGCACCGTTGAACCTATAAAATTGATTTTCAAAAATAAGGACTGGTATCTATATGGATTTTGTCTTTTGAGAAATGACTTTCGCTTTTTTAAGCTGACCCGTATAAAAGACTTGGAAATTTCATCAGACACATTCATACGCGAAGTAAAGAGTAGCCACGAAATAGAAACGGTAATTAAAAATAAAAATTTTATCCATGCAAAATTGAAGTTTTCTCCAAAGGTTGCATTTCGTGTATATGATGAATTTACTGACAATGTATCGAAAGATAATCAAGGAAATTTATATGTGAATATTGATTTGCCGGATAATGAAACTTTGTTTAGTTATATACTCTCTTTTGGGGATAATGTTGAAATTTTAGAGCCTGATTATTTGCGGCACAGTATGAAAGAAAAATTAGCTCTTATGTTGGAAAAGTATATAACATGACATAGGTTGTCAAGTTACTTGTGATATTCTATCATTGTAAGGAGGTGCTTTTATGAAATATGAATGGAAAAAGCAGGAGAAAGAATTTTATGGAGCGAAAAAATCTCCGTCATTAGTAACTGTTCCAGCACAGAATTATATTATGATAAGTGGAAAAGGCAATCCAAACGATATTGATTTTTCAAATCGTGTTTCGGCATTGTACTCTTTGGCGTATGCAATCAAAATGGCATATAAGGCTACTGCCATACAAAATGAATTTGACGATTTTACAGTTTTTCCTTTAGAGGGAATTTGGCAGAAAATCGAAGAAACAGAACTTGTCAAAGAGAATTTGGAATATACCATTATGATACGACAGCCGGACTTTATTTGTGAAGATATGGTAAACGTTGCATTGGAACGAGTAAAAGTTAAGAAACCCAATCCTCTATTTAACGAAATTAGCTTTGGCACAATGCAGGACGGAAATTGTGTGGAGATATTGCATATCGGCGCATTTGATGATGAGCCTATTTCTTTTGAGAAAATGGAGCAATTTATGTTATCTAATAATTTAGAACGCGCAAAAAGCTACCATAGAGAAATTTATTTGAACAATGCTAACCGAGTAGAAAAAAGCAAACTTAAAACCATTTTACGCTATGCGGTAAAATAACTTTTAGACGAGGATATAGTTATGCACTATGTAAATGCGAAAAGTATCTTATCAGCCAAAAATGGAATGAATTTATATCGCGGCTGTTCTCATGGTTGTATTTACTGCGACTCACGAAGCAAGTGTTATCACATGGAGCATGATTTTGAGGACATTGAAATCAAAGAAAATGCCATTGAACTGTTAGAAAATGCTCTTAAACGAAAGCGTAAAAAGTGTATGTTAGGTACAGGTTCTATGACAGACCCGTATATTCCGCTTGAAAGTAAAATTGGGAATGTTCGCAAAGCGTTGGCTTTAGCAAATCAATATGGGTTTGGTTTCACTTTGATAACTAAATCCGACCGAATATTACGGGATTTAGATTTATTAAAATCTATCAACGACAAAACAAAATGCGTGGTGCAAATGACGCTAACCACCTATGACGAGAATTTATGCAAAAAAATCGAGCCAAATGTAAGTACAACAAGAGAACGGTTTGAAGCTCTGAAAAAGCTGAATGAAGCAGGTATTCCAACTATTGTTTGGCTTTGCCCTATTCTTCCTTTCATCAATGATACAGAAGAAAATATCACAGGAATTTTAGAGTATTGCATTGAAGCAAAAGTTTACGGCGTTATTTGTTTTGGAATGGGTTTGACGCTTCGGGAGGGAAACAGAGAGTATTTTTATAGCCAGTTAGACCGATTGTTCCCACATATGAAAGAAAAGTATATTTGTACTTATGGTATGCAATATCAACTAAGTAGTCCAAAACACAATGAGCTTATGAAATTATTTCATCAAATATGTGAGGACAGCGGTATTATGCACGACAACTCAAAAATATTTGAGTATCTATACAGTTTTGAAGAAAAGAATAGTCTTATCCAATTAAATCTGTTTGATTAACTTTCAAACAATGACCGCCCAACGGAAAATAAAAAAAACCGTTGTTTGGCAGCAAAGTTTTCATGCGCCTAACAGAATATAAGGGACTTAACAGCGGTTTTGAAATAGCAATCAAAGCCGCTGTTTTCTTTTTTCAAAAGTAAGAATACAGAGGGTGTGTTAAAGTTACCCTTTTTCAAGGATATAGCGGTATTGAGGAGGTATCGCCATGTCCTTTTTTCTATGCCCTAATGGGTTACTATCAAAAAAAGCCATTACCCGCCAACGGGCTATTCCGGCTACATAGATGAACTCACAAATCACACATATACTTTTGATAATTCCTTTGCGCCTGTCTGCGTTTTGCAGACGGGCGCATTTTGCGTTTTCTCCAAAAATTTTTTCAAGAAATTTCTAAAAACCAACGTCCATTTTGAAGTCCGTCGGTTTGAGGGTTTACGAAAGGGGACATTTCAAATTCCACCGCTTTCGCGGCAGCGAAAGGAGGTGAAAACATGAACGAGCCTATTCGTACCCAATGGCAAATCCGTTGTGCCTTTAACGGCTTTTGCAAACTGGCGTTGAAGCGAGAAACTATGAACGCCCACAGGGACACAAAGCAACGGCAATTACGCGAGGTTACTTTTTCCGACCTGTCGCCACTGGAAGAAAATCAGCTTTATGTCTGCGACAAATATTTTGCAGATGATGAAGCGGAACAGTCTTTCGTTGTTGGCGGCAAAGAAATTACTGCGAAGCTGCTTGCCGAAGCCCTGCACAGTTTGCCGGAAGAAAAGCGGGAAACCGTACTGCTATATTATTTCTTTGACATGAGCGAACGCGAGATTGCAAAGTTTTGTAATCTGTCAAAGACAACGGTACAGTCCCGCCGGACAAGCTCAATGAAGCTGTTAAAACGCTATTTGGAGGAAAGAGCCTATGACTGCACAGATTAGTAAATCAGAACAGGACGAACGCGGCTTGTTGCCTTACCCGGTAATCATAGCCGCTACTAAGGGCGACCCGGAAGCTATGAACATTGTCGTACAGCATTACGAAAGTTACATAGCGTCCCTGTCTATGCGAAAGCTGCGTGATGAGCGCGGAAATATCTATTGGGGCATAGATGAGGATATACGCGACCGCTTGCGTTCGCGTCTTATGCGGGCTGTCCTTTCATTCAAGGTTTGAGATAACCACAAGCAGCGTCCCACTTTCCGCTGCCTGTTGACTTGACCTTGCTTGCTCTTTGACAAAGAAAGCGACGCAAGATAACGGCGACGCAGTATAGGGCAAATCGGATACGTCCTTTTTGCGTTGAGCCATACGGCGGGTGCGCCATGACGCTTTTCCTCTATTGGAGAAAGTCGAGCGACCACCACCACTCCGGGGAACAAGTGTAGCGGCTTGTGGGCGACGACACGCACTAAGGGTAGACAAGCCTTTATAGCCATAGTCCGAGCGTTAAAAGCGTCGCAGGCATTGGGTAGAGCTGCCTTAACGGGCAGGGGTGGAACTCCCGCGAGGTTGTGCTAACAGCCGTCCGATTAAAGCCCCTTTTACTATTCACTTTTCCTAATATTGAAAGGGGGACGATACTATGAGTAACGCCGACGTACCTATTTGGGAAAAATACACGCTTACGATAGATGAAGCAGCTAAATACTTCCGTATCGGAGAAAACAAGCTGCGTAAATTAGCCGAGGAAAATCCTGCCGCCGGGTGGGTTATTATGAACGGCAACCGTATTCAAATCAAGCGCAAACAGTTTGAAAAAATGATTGATACCATAGACACAATCTGATAGTGAAATTGAGCCTTGAATGTGCTATAATGGGATAAGCATATCAAGGCTCTTTCCGTCTTGGAAAGGAGCATTGAAAAATGTCAAAGAAAAGACGTGACAGCAAAAATCGAGTTTTACGGTCGGGATAGAGCCAGAGAAAAGACGGAAGATATGCTTACAAATATATAGATACCTTTGGTAATCCGCAGTTTGTGTATGCGTGGAAGTTAGTACCTACGGACAAGACCCCTGCCGGAAAGCGTGAGGATATATCCCTACGGGAAAAGGTAAAAGAGATACAGAAAGACCTTGACGACGGGATAGACACCATAGGCAAGAAAATGACGGTCTGCCAACTTTATGCAAAGCAGATACGCCACCGGGGAAATGTAAGGTACAATACGAAAAACGGACGCAAGCGGCTGATGAAGCTACTGGAAGAAGATAAACTTGGGGGCTGCCCGATTGACAGCGTGAAGCTGTCCGACGCGAAAGAATGGGCAATCCGCATGAAAGAAAAAGGAATTTCCTATAAGACTATCAGTAATGACAAGCGTTCCTTGAAAGCTGCCTTTTACACAGCGATACAGGACGATTGCATAAGGAAAAATCCTTTTGACTTCCAGTTAAACACTGTCATTGAAGATGATACAGAACCAAAGGTTCCGCTAACACCAGCGCAGGAAGAAAGTTTTTTGTCCTTTGCTCAAAATGACAAAGTTTATCAGAAGTATTATGACGAGCTTATTATTTTGCTTGGGACAGGGCTTCGTATCTCTGAACTTTGCGGGCTGACCGATACTGACATTGACTTTGAGAATAGGATAATCAATGTAGACCACCAACTTTTAAGAAGTGCGGAAACAGGATATTACATTGAAATACCAAAAACGAAAAGCGGTATTCGTCAAATTCCAATGAGCGAAAAAGTATATGAAGCATTTAACCGAGTGCTGAAACGGCGCAGGGGTGCAAAAGCTGTTACTATTGACGGTTACAGCAACTTCCTTTTCCTCAACCGGGACGGCTACCCGAAAACAGCTACCAATTATGACGGTATGTTTAGGGGGCTTGCAAAGAAGTACAACAAGTACCATGAGGAAGCTCTACCGAAAGTAATGACACCGCACACCTTACGTCATACGTTCTGTACCAACATGGCAAATGCCGGAATGAACCCGAAAGCATTACAGTATATCATGGGACATTCCAACATTACTATGACGCTGAACTATTACGCACACGCTACTTTCGACAGCGCAAAAGCTGAAATGCTGCGGATAGCAGCTTAGTAGTAAATTAAGGTTTTACTACTTCTTTACTACTTTTGAAAGCAAAAACCTAAGCGGATATAAAAATATATGTGAGTTTCTTCCGATACGAAAAATGCCGGAAAAGCCTGTAAATACGGGCTATACCGGCATATAAGAACTTCTAAAAAGATAATCAAAATTCATATCTAATTTTTAAAGAAAAATCTTCGCTCTTTTTGCATACAATACGCAACTTATTGGGAAATTTTATTTTATGACGGCTTAATTTATACGACCCAATTATTATATCAAGCAATTCTTGTTTAG
>CAOXUF010000106.1:0-759 GCA_948560485.1 uncultured Eubacterium sp. | reverse complement strand
CCGATCTTATACATACATCATTCTGCCCATAATATTTATCAATCTCTTTCCAGAACACCGATAAACATTCGAGAAATTCATCATAAGAAAAAAATCTTCCCAGTCCGTCTTTATCTAATTTTGCAAATGCCATCCCCCTCCTATCGCCTAATGCTCCAACGCCTGCCTAACCGCCCTCTCCCACCCTTCAATCCGCCTTTTCCGCTCTTCCTCCGCCATTTTCGGGCAATACAGCATCCTTTCCTGACGCTCAAACAGTTTATCTTTTTGGTAAAATCCCAACCGGATTCCTCCCATATAGGCCGCCCCTATCCCTGAAAGCTCCTCATGCTCCGGAACTGCCACAGGAAGTCCTAAGATATCGCTCTGAAACTGCATCAGATAGCAATTTTTAGCCGGACCCCCGTCGGCCTGGAGAACTATTCCCGCACCTTCGCCTGTCCGGAGAGCAATACCCGCACCTTCGTCTGTCCGGAGAGCAATACCCGCACCTTCGTCTGTCCGGAAAGCAATGTTTGCACCTTCATCTGCCTGGAAGACAACGCCTGCACCTTCACCCGTCTGGAGAGCAATGTCCGCTCCCACGTTTGCCCGAAAACCTGCGTCCGCTCCCCCCTCTGCCCGGGAAGCTGCGTCCGCTCCCCCCTCTGCCTGGAAAAAGGGATTGCCCATCCTGGACACAATATCATAAATCTGGTAGGCAATACATTCCAAAGCCGCCCGCACAGATCGGAAGAGCGTCGTGTAGGGAAAGAGTGT
>CAOXUF010000105.1:3912-6967 GCA_948560485.1 uncultured Eubacterium sp. | reverse complement strand
TAATAAAAATACTAATAAAAAGAAAATCATTATAAGCTCCAATCTGTTAAAAAAACAAAACAATAATAATTAATAATTTTAGCATAGTAAAGAATAATAAACAACAGGATTGTCACGGGGGAAATTAAAGTTTCAAACCGAAGGCATGACTGTGACAGGCTTGATAACATAATGCAATATATGGTATTATGTACTAGAAAATATAAAAGTATAAAGGGGCATAAAGTGAAAATATCGGTAATTATGGCTGCATATAATGCAGCTTTATATTTAGAGGAGACTCTTGAGAGCGTATTAAATCAAACGATTGACGGTTATGAAGTTATCGTAGTAAATGATGGTTCCAAAGATAATACATTGGAAATATTACAAGAGTACGAAAAGAAATATGCAATATTAAATGTAATTGACAAGGAAAATGGTGGACCATCTTCGGCCAGAAATGCAGGATTGGATGTGGCAAAAGGAGAGTACATTTTCTTCTTTGATTCTGATGATATATTGGAATTAACTGCATTGGAAGGAATGTATAATACTGCGGTATCAAAAAGAGCAGAGTTAGTAATTGCAGGGTATGATATTTTCGATAATTATACAACGACGAGAGTAAGAGATATTGAGGAGTTGATAGAGGAAGATATCATTGATAAATATGATGCTAGAATTTTGTGGACGTTTTCACTGTCTAATAAGTTATTTAAAAAGGATATCATAGATCAGTATCATTTTAGACTTCCTCCAATCTCATATTCAGAAGACGGAGCATTTTTGATGAATTATGTGTACCATATTCACAGAGTTGCAGGTTATAACGAGATTATATTTCATTACAGAAGATTAAATGGTGAGGGAAATGCTATTACAGAGACGATATCTGATTCCAAGGTAAAAGATTATATTGAGGCGCATAGAATTATTTTAGAATGTGCAACAGAGAGTATTTTAAGGGACCATACGGAGTATCAAACAATCAAAGAAGCTAGAAAAAACTCTGAAATTGCAGATTATTTAAATAAAATTATATTCAAAGAATTAAATATATTAATCAGGCAGTTTTATTCTAAGATATGGAGTTTAGAGGAGGAGACAGCCAGACTCATTGTTTCCGAAATACAAGAAAAGATTCAAATTCTTGATGTAAAAAATATCTCATTGATAGCAGATGAAAATCCGGATATTCAGTTGTTCGATTTATGTGGAAGCAAGGAAGAAGTATTAAAAAGGGCTGATTTTACGGCAGTTCTATATGGGGAAAAAGAGCGCAAAAAAGAATTTGTCGAATGTCTAAGAAGTCTTACAAAACAGAATCTTGTTGGAATCAGAATTGTAGTTCCGGAGGCTATGAGAACAGAGGTTGAAGAAAACAGTCTTGTATATGGAAATATTTTCTATGTACACGCAGACTCTGAAAAAGAATTGCAGAATAAGGCAGTAAAACAAGCAGATACACAATATATTGTTTTCTGCAATGATAAGGTAGTGTATGCTAATAATGCATTTAAGTATGTCTTTAAAAGATTTATAAAAGGAAACAGAGATTTTATTTCTGAGGTGATATATCATAATACGTTCGGAGAAGCACAACCTGTTTATGTAAATAAAATAGCACAGGATTCTTTGTCAACAAGGATGGAATATAATCAGGCATTATGTTTTGATAAAACTTTGGCAAATAAGTTTTTTAAGACAGATTTTATTAAACAGCTGAATCTTGGTGAGGAAGAAACGTTATTGTCAAGATTTGAAGAGATGTATCAGAAAGGTTCATATCTGTTTTTTAATGATGGCATTGTCATTTATAATGATGCAGAAGATACATTTTTAGATTATATAGGAACTGACGAAGCGAGTGATTGGTCAGAACAGTATTTTCAGGATAATCCGGAGGATTTGAATCATGAAAACATCTTAATAAATCCGGTAGAATCTTTTGTGAAATTAATCGATAACGAACCAAACACTTTTAATGAAAGAATTATGAAGAAAGCAATAGAGTATTACAGTCAGAAAAAAGTAGTACATCGTGTTTTATTTGTTACGATTCGAAAAGACGGAGAATTAGAAGGCAATATGAAGGCACTTTATCCATTTGTGAAGGGAAATAAAGTGATTTGTGCAGCAATGCTGCCACATAGCATTCCTGCAATGTTAAAGATGATTAAATTAATAGCTACAAGTAAAGTTATTGTCACAGATGATTATGTGAAATATTTGAGATATTTTGATTTGAAACCGGAGCAGAGAGTGATTCAGTTGTGGCATGCGTGTGGAGCTTTTAAGAAGTTTGGTCAGAGAGGAACGAACATGGCTATAAGTACTGATAAAGCTACTCATGCCCAATACAATATGATGATTGTCAGCGGTGAAAGAATCCGTCCGATTTATGCAGATGCTTTTGATATTAATTTAAAAAAGGTTAAGGCGATGGGAGCACCGCGAACAGATGATTTCTTCAATCAGGAATATATTGAGACGAAGAAAAAGGCAATATATGAGAAACATCCGGAATTGAAGGATAAGTTTGTTATCATATATGCACCGACATTTAGAGATGCAGGTAAAGGCAGACAGGTATTTGAGCCAGAGATCGATTTTGACAGGCTGTCAGAAAAGTTGCTGCCAAATCAGCAGTTTTTGATCTGTCCACATCCGGTTATGAAAAATGATATTATTCCGCATAAGTATGATAATATTAAAGTCATGAGAGATTTCTCTACGAATGATTTAATGTTTATTTCGGATATGCTGATAACAGACTATTCATCAGTTATATTTGAATATGCATTATTAAACAAGCCGATTGCATTTTTCTGTTATGATCTGGCTATTTATAACAGAGGGTTTTATCTGAATTATCCGGATGATCTTCCGGGAGATGTATATCAAAATCAGGAAGAATTAGAAAATTATCTGGCAGATTGCAGTAAGCAGACTGTTTCAGAAAAACATGAGTCATTTATTAGGAAATATATGACGGGATGTGACGGACATAGTTGTGAACGAATTTCAAAAGTAATAAATGACTATATGAACAATGATTGACAGATAGAGGAAA
>CAOXUF010000105.1:2412-3902 GCA_948560485.1 uncultured Eubacterium sp. | reverse complement strand
AAATAAGTATATGTATAACGAAAGAATGAGAGATATACCAATTATAACTGCAGGTCTTATTATCATAAATGTGATTGTTTTCCTTGGAATGGAAATATTAGGTGATACAGAAAGCACATTGTATTTATATGAGCACGGTGCGATGTACTGGCCGGATGTTTTTGAACAGGGGCAGTGGTACCGGCTGCTTACTCATATGTTTATTCATTCCGGTGCAGAGCACATTTTAAACAACATGTTTATGTTAGGTATTCTGGGATATCAGATTGAAAAAGAATATGGACCGATAAAATATTTTATAACATATTTTGTCTGTGGTATTGGTGGCTCACTCATTTCGGCATTTGCAGAAATGCAAATGAATGAAGCAGTGGTAAGTGTTGGCGCCTCCGGAGCGGTATTTGGTATTTTTGGTGTCATGTTGGTCATGATATTTAAGAACAGAAAACAGATGGGAGAGGTATCCACACCACGTTTGATTATTTTGTTTGCTTTAATGGTTTTTGGAAACATGGAAGAAGGCGTAGACTGGATGGCTCATCTGGGCGGCGCATTAGCTGGGGTGATTATGGCATTTGTTCTGTATCATCCGCAATATAATAAAAGATTTTATCTGTAAAATAAAAAATATAAAGGGAGGAAATATAATGAGTGATTGTATTTTTTGTAAAATAGCAGCAGGAGAGATTCCGTCAAATACATTGTATGAGGATGATAAAGTCAAAGTGATTTTTGATATCTCACCAGCGACATTGGGACATGCTTTAGTAATACCAAAGGAGCATGCAGCAAATGTATTTGAAATTCAGGATGAATTATTGGCACATGCCCATATTGTGGCAAAGAAGGTTGCATCAGCTCTGAAAGAAGCAACAGGCTGCAAGGGTGTTAATATATTACAGAATAATGGAGAAGTAGCAGGTCAGTCTGTGTTCCATCTGCACATCCATGTGATTCCAAGGTATGATGATGACGATGCTCATATTAAATGGACACCGGGAACGCAGGACACAGAAGGTCTTGAAAAAATCGCAGCAAAAGCAAAAGAGATTCTGTAGTTATTCTGCCAAAGCCTTGTAGGATTTTATTTGCTGGCAGTGGGAACAGGCGCAGTAACATATTGGCAAACATTGAATAACTTAAAATATTTGTAGACAAAAAGAAAAGGAATGCTTAAAGCTAAAATCTGATACCGAATCAGATTTTAAGGATTCACGGAGAAGAAATTATCAAATTTCTCCGAAGTTGTATCCGATGCTTTAAAAGCGTTCCTTTTCTTTTGTCTAACAACAAATATTTAAGCTATGAAGTTTGCCAATATGTTACTGCACCTGTCTCCGCTGCGAATAAATAGTATATCACATGTGTTTGGCAAAATTACTTACTTAATTCTTTTATTAGTGATACGATTTTTTCAACACCGCCTGTGCCGGAAGATTTGGACATAGCGTTAATATAGGTGTTACGGTTGTCGTATACTTTATGTACTG
>CAOXUF010000105.1:0-2402 GCA_948560485.1 uncultured Eubacterium sp. | reverse complement strand
TGGAAATGAGGTCATCTTTCGTTGCCACGTCTTCGTCAAGAACTTCACTGAAACCTTGTTTTGCGTAAGATTTTGCGTTTAATATCTGATCGCCCCGGCTGGCGCTGGCAGATAGTGGAATCAGAATATTTGGTTTTTTAAGTGCAGATATTTCACAGATGCTGTTTGCACCCGCTCTGGAGATAATAATATCTGCCATTGCAAAAAAATCTTTCATTTGTTCGCTGATATATTCAAACTGGGCATAACCCTTCGTATTTGCAAGGGTTGGATCCAGCTTTCCTTTTCCACAAAGGTGTGCTACCTGAAAATCTTTTAAAAGTTCAGGAAGTGCAGCACGAACAAGCTTATTTACGTTTTCAGCCCCAAGGCTGCCGCCAGTTACCATAATAACCGGTTTGTTGGCGGTGAAGCCGCACATATCCAGGGCAGTAAGTTTATTCCCTGTAAAGAGTTCTGCTCGGATAGGAGAGCCGGTGTGAACTGCTTTTTCCCCCAGATATTTAGCTGTTTCAGGAAAATTGTGACATACTTTTGTGGCCTTTTTAATAGCCAGCCTGTTTGCAAGTCCTGGAGTCATATCAGACTCGTGAATAATAACCGGAATATTATATTTGTCTGCAGCAAACACAACAGGAACTGTCACAAAACCGCCTTTTGAAAAAACAATATCGGGTTTATACTTTTTAATAATTTTTTTTGCCTGAAAATATCCTCTTAAAACTCTGAAAGGATCAGAAAAGTTTTTCCAACTGAAATATCGTCTTAATTTTCCTGATGAAATGCCTGTATAATCCAGTCCGGCATCTTTTACAAGCTGCGTTTCCATGCCTCCTTTGGAGCCAATGTATTTTATCTCATATCCAGATTCTTTTAATTTTGGAATTAATGCAATATTGGGTGTTACATGACCGGCAGTTCCCCCGCCGGTTAAAATAATTTTTTTCATAGTGCACCTCTTTTTAATTTCCCTGCTCTTTATTGTATGCTTTAATCTGCTTCTTTATTTCTTCTGTACTCTTACCGTCTAAAGTCATTTTAATCAAGTTACTTGCACGATTTACAGATTCTTCATCCTGCATTACAACAGACAGTGATGTACCTGTAAATGTACAAATTTGTCTGGAAGGAGTACCAATAACACTAAATGACATAATGTTCCATCCGTCACTTCCTCCATCTTTTAATAGATTAATAGATGAAGAGATATCAATGTTGGTCGCAAAGCAATTTTCAATAGCATCTAATATACTGTTGTAACGTAACAAAGTATTTCCGCTGAGAGCTTTCTTTTCAATTGCTTTTAAAACTTTAACCTGATTTTTGTTTCTCTGCATGTCCCCGTTAGCGAAAGAATGACGTTCTCTGGCAAAAGTCAGAGCTGTGGCTCCATCCATTTTCATTTTACCTTTTGTATAGGTATATGTTTTTCTTTCGCCGGTATCGTTATCGCCATAAGATGCATAAGTTCTGGTACGGAAAGGCTTGTCTACATTGACAGTAATGCCTCCCATAGCATCAATTAAGTCTGAAAAACCGGTAAAGTTCAGTTTAATATAATGATAATGTTTATTTGGAACATTGAATTTATACAAATGCTTTAATGTATTCATTAATGCTTTATTTCCTGAATCCCAGTTCACTTCATATGCCCATTGCCAGTCACTTGCGGTAGCAGGAGAACCGTCTGTTTTCTTTTTGGCAGTTCCTTTTCCATAAAGACCTACATGGGTTAATTTATCGTATGATTCCGGAGCGACAGCCTGTGCCTGAACAGGAACATAATAATCTCTTGGTGTAGAAATCATAAGAACATTATGATTCTTCGGATTTACAATCGCAAGAATATTTGTGTCAGAACGTCCTAAGGTTTTTTCATTAAATTCACCAAAAGTATCATTAGCAGATACGAAGACAACAAAAGGCGTATCGTCTAATTTATCACCGGTTGTAAATTTGCTTAAGTCTTTGGAAAGATAATAACACCCCAATGCAAGAATAATAATTAAAACAATAGAAATTATCTTGCCAAAAGTCTGGGCATTTTTTGTTCTTTGCAGAAGAAATAATACAACTGCCAGAAGAATAATAAGAACTGCAATGATACCTGCAACAACGCCGGCAGAAGTAAAAGCGAAACCTTTGGATAAAAACATCCATACAAAAGCTACAGATGCAATTAATTGTAATATAACAAGAATAATACCCAAAGCTTTACCGACATTTGAGCCTTTTGCTTTTCTTTGTTTTTTCATGTTTGTATTTTTTCTGGAACTGCCTGTTTCAGAGCTATATCCATAATATCCTGTTTTAATGTCCGAAGACTTTTGTTTTTTACTCATAAATACCTCCTAAAAGTTTAAACCACTGTAAAATAAAAAAGTAATTTAAATTAGTTTTAT
>CAOXUF010000104.1 GCA_948560485.1 uncultured Eubacterium sp. | reverse complement strand
CCTTGATTTTCCAGTGTTTTCAAAAGTATCGTTATCTAACGTCAGCTTTTGACCGCCCGGACTTCCAGCGCATGTTGGAGGATATACGGAAAGGCACGATCAACTGTGTCATTGTAAAGGATTTGTCACGTTTCGGCAGGAATTATATTGAGGCAGGGCGGTATATCGAAAAGATATTCCCAATGCTCGGTGTACGTTTCATTGCGATTACGGACAATTACGACAGCATGGCGGCGGCAGGCGGTTATGGCAGCGATATGGTGGTCCCGTTCAAGAACCTCATAAATGACGCATATTGCAGGGACATATCCATTAAGATCAGAAGCCATTTGGAAATGAAACGGAAAAAAGGGGAGTATATCGGTGCATTTGCCGTGTACGGATACCTCAAAGACGAAAGGAACAAGAACCAGCTTATCATTGATGAATATGCGGCAGGCGTCGTGAGGGATATTTTTGCGATGAAGCTTTGCGGCTTGAACCAGCAGACAATCGCTGACAGGCTGAACAATGACGGTATCCTTTCCCCGATGGAATACAAAAAAAGCATAGGCATCAATCTTGAAACGACGTTCAAAAAAGGGACGCAGGCGAAATGGAGTTACAATGCGGTGCTTAGAATCCTCAAAAATGAGGTCTATACAGGGGTGCTTACACAGGGCAAGCAGACAACACCGAACTACAAGGTCAAGACACGGGTAATGAAGCCGGAGGATGAATGGGTAAAGGTAGAGAACACCCATGAGCCTGTTGTTTCAAGGAAAGACTTTAATCTTGTGCAGGAGCTTCTAAAGCAGGACACAAGGATTTCCCCGGACAGGGAGGCGCTGTTTCCGTTAGCGGGGCTGCTTTACTGCGGGGACTGTATGGAACCTATGGTAAGAAAGACGGTTCCGGCGGGCGGCAAAAAATATGTATATTATGTCTGCTCTGGCAATAAAAAGGACAAAACCTCATGCTCGCCGCACAGAATAGCGGAAGCAGATCTGACAGATTCCGTCCTTTATCTGTTACAGACGCATATAGAAAATGTGCTGACACTGGAGGCGGCAATGCAGGTCATTGAGAAAGCGCCGAAGCTGAAGGCGGACGTGGCAAAGTTTGATGAACGTATCGTAAGGAAACGTGCGGAACTGGAAAAAGCGGAAAAAAGAAAGCTGAATCTGTATGAGGACTTAAAGGACGGTATCATTTCCAAAAAGGAATATTTACAGTTAAAGGCGGAATATGACCGCAGGATCAGTGAGGCGGAAACGGCAATCGGCTCTTATGAGCAGGAAATGAAGCTGATACTGGAAAACAAGAGCAGTATGCATGAATGGATCAAAGAGTTTAAGCAGCACCGGAATATCCAGTCTTTAGACCGCAATGCGGCGGTAGTTATGATAAAGCGTGTCATGGTCTACAGTGCAGACAGGATTGAGGTCACATACAACTTTGAAGATGAATTTGCAAGGTGCAGCGAATATGTGGCTGCATACGGAGAGTCCGGCAGGAAGGAGGCAGTATAAATGGCTAGAAAGAGCAGAAAGCCCGCTGTTTCCGAACAGGGTATGCAGAACGCAGCGGCACAGGCAAAAACGGAAATGAAGCTGTACCGGACAGCGGTATATGCAAGGCTGTCTGTGGAGGACAGCAAGAACCCTGACTGTGACACCATTGAGAACCAGTTATCGTTAGTGAGAAATTATGTGGAGAGCAAACCATACCTCAAACAGACGGCAGAATACATAGACAACGGTGTGTCAGGCACACGCTTTGACAGACCGGAGTTTATGAGGATGGTTGCAGACATGCGGGCAGGAGAGATTGACTGCATCGTGGTAAAAGACCTTTCAAGGCTCGGCAGGAACTATCTGGAAGCCGGGGACTACCTCGAAAAGATATTCCCTTTCTTTGGGGTGCGCTTTATTGCAGTCACGGACGGCTATGACAGCATCAATCCGAACACGGCAGAAGATGGTCTGATCGTACCGCTTAAAAACCTTATCAATGAGGCATATGCAAAGGATATGTCAAAGAAAATCTCCACTGCCATTGACATCAAGCAGCGGCAAGGAAAATTCATAGGGTGCAGGGCGGCATACGGTTATATGAAAAGCCCGGAGG
The DNA here is from genome assembly GCA_948560485.1 of uncultured Eubacterium sp. Next base: position 4,958 of record CAOXUF010000104.1, on the reverse strand, counting down.
ATAAGAACCAGCTCATTGTTGACAGGGAAGTGAGCCACATCGTAGTGAGGATATTTGAGTGCAAGGCAGAAGGCATGGGCAATGCCAGCATTGCAAAAATGCTGAATGAGGAAGGGATTGCGTCCCCGATGCGCTACAAATATGAAAAGGGGCTGACGAAAAACAGGCGGTATGCCGACAGCCTCTGGAATGACGGCACAATCGCCGCTATGATTGTCAACCCGGTCTACATTGGCGATATGGAGCAGGGAATACAGAAAGAAGCCATGTATATGGGCATACGGAAATACAAACCGCAGAAATCTGGACGCATTTATGTGGAAGGAACCCATGAACCAATCCTGAGCCGTGAGCTTTTTGGCAAAGTGCAGAAACTCATAGAAGAAAGAAAGCAGAAAGTGATTGCGGACCGTAAAAAGTATGCCAATGTCCAGAGGAAAGAAAACATTTTTAAACACATTCTTTTCTGCGGTGACTGTGGGGGACGGCTGAATTTCCGCAGGAAAGCAAGAAACGGCAGTGACGGTGTAAAGGTCAGTTATGATTATTACTGTCCTAATTCCGATTCTTATGGCGAAAAGTTCTGTAAAAAGAAAAGTATCAAAATGCAGGACATGGAGGAAGCGGTAGAAACTGCCCTGCGGATGCACATGAAACTGTTCCTCGATACAAAGGAAGTCCTGCAAAGGTTGAACAGGACGGCACAGGCAAAACAGATAAAAACAGATTACAGGCGGCAGATAACAGACACAAGGAACAGGCTGGAACGTGCGCAGTCCATGAACAGCAACCTTTACAATGATTATGCGGACGGGCTGCTGAGTGAGAGGGATTACCTGTTTGCAAAGCAGAAATATGTGAAAGAGGCGGAAAACCTCACACAGAAACTTTCCGAACTGGCAGCAATGCAGACCACCTATGAGGCAGAATATGCGGGCAGTCAGGACTTTGCGAAAATCATGGAACAGTATGCAGGCTTTGAGGAACTTACATCAGAGATAGTCCACGCACTGATCAGCCGCATTGTTTTCTTCGGGGAGGGCAGGATTGAAATAGAATATGCCTTTGCCGATGAACTGAAAGCATTTGTGGAACTGGCAGAGAGCAGGGAGGAGGAGATCGCATGTATGCGGCAGGCAGTATAGCGGCAAAAAAGGAATATGTGGTCTGCTTATATGTCCGGCTTTCCATAGAGGACGATGATGTATCCGGCAGCGCTTTCAAGACAGAGAGCGGCAGTATCACGACACAGAGGGCATTGCTCCATGATTATATTAAGAACCGGAAAGAATTTGAAGGCTGCAAGGTCATTGAGAAATGCGACGACGGGTTTTCCGGCACACACTTCGATAACAGACCGCAGTTCACGGAAATGATTGAACTTGCCAAAAAGGGGAAAATCAACTGTATCATCGTGAAAGACTTCTCAAGGTTCGGCAGGGACTATGTGGAACTGGGAAATTATCTTGAACAGCTATTCCCTTTCATGGGAGTACGGTTCATATCCGTGAATGACAACTACGACAGTGCGGAACTTGCAGACGGCACAACCGGAGGCTTGGACGTGGCATTTAAGAACCTGATCTATGACTATTACAGCAGGGAAATGTCAAGGAAACAGCGGATTGCATGGCAGCGCATGGCAGAAAAGGGGCAGTACAATTCAAACTGTGCCCTGTACGGCTACCGAAAATCAGAGGAAGATAAGCACAAACTGGTCATAGAACCGGAAGAAGCGGCGGTTGTCAGGGAAATCTTCAATATGAAGATAGCCGGAACCGGAACGACAATGATAGCAAAGGCACTGAATGACAGGGGTATTCCCTGCCCGTCGGAACTGTACCGTTCCAGAGGGGACACAAGGCTGTGGAAAAACAAAGGCAGGAAATGTTACTGGACCGCCTGCAAGGTGGAGAACATTATACGGGATGAAAAGTACACCGGGACTATGGTGCAGCTAAAGACAAAGCTGGATGCAGTCGGGGGAAAGCAGGTAAGCCGCCCCAAAGAGGAATGGGTACGGGTGGAGAACACCCACGAACCTATCATCACTTATCCGCAGTACATCAGGGCGGTATCCTCCCTGAAACAGCAGAAAGCAAAAGAAAGCAAAAAAATGAAGAATATCTATTATTGTGGGTGCTGTGGCAGGGCATTGTTCAATGCCCACTACGGAACCATCTTCTGCAAACAGCGGTCATTCAAGACTGGTTCCGATTGCAGTGACATTGAGATTAACAAGCATGAAGCGGATATGGCGGTGCTTGCGTCCGTCAGAAAAGAGGCAGAGATATTTCTTGACCGTGATAAGCTGTCAAGGCAGGTCATAAAGAGAAATTCCCCTTTATCCGTTAGTGACAGGATCAATTCCACAATGAGGTCGATTGAGGCGGCACAAAAAAGCTGGATTGCACTGTATGATAAATATGCTGACGGAAAACTGGAAAGAGAATTTTTCCTGAACGAGAAGAAGCAGTATGACGCTGATATGGAGAAGCTGGAAGAAGAACTTGCGGCACTCCGGCAGGCACAGGAAGAGGAAGAAAACAAACAGGAAGGCTCCCAAAGGAAAGCAGACCAGGCTATGGCATTTCTGGAAGAGGAGGAACTGACAGAGGATATGAAAGACAAACTGATAGAAAAGGTCGTTGTCTATCCGGGTAACAGGATTGAGATAGTCTGGAAGTATAAGAGACATTTGAATAATTAAATACGAAATGAAGATTTCTGATCTGTATTGTAGAAGATTGCTTTTCAGTACAGATCAGATTTTTTTAAAGCGGGGTTGTGATTTACCAATATTTATAAATATCATTTTCTTATAATTGAAGGTTGAGATGAACTATTGTATAATTTATATATTGAAGATGTTGGAGAATAAGTATTAATTTATCTGCAATAAAGTTACTAGGAGGAAGTTTATGATAATTACAATAGGAAGCATTATACCTGATGATAAAGGAAATGAGTATAGAGTGATTGACAGTATCAAGCCAGGAGGATTTGGACAAGTCTTCTTATGCGAAAGAGAGACAGATAAAAAGAAGTTTGCAGTTAAGACAATGTTGAATGTATTTCCGTCTGCCGAAGAATATAATGCTTTTCAGAATGAACTGATGGCGGCAAAGGAAATTAAAGCCGATAATGTTGTCTTATATGAATTTATGCATGATGGAAAAATGTTTGAAGAGTATCCTCCATATATCATTATGGAATTTGCAAATCAAGGATCATTGCAACAACTATTGGAACAAAAGAGGGAATCAAAGACATTTTTTACTAATAGCGAGTTGACTCAAATGTTTTTGCAGTTATCCTATGGAATGAAGTGTATAAATTCAGTTCTTGTACATAGGGATATAAAACCAGATAATATCCTTATAGTAGATAATGTATTAAAAATTACAGATTTTGGTCTGGCTAAATACGCAGAAGCAACAACGAGAAGTGTGACATTTAAAGGTTATGGAACGAAAGAGTATTGCGCACCCGAAGTTTGGAAGAACGAAAAAAATACAATATATATGGACATTTACTCAATGGGAATTGTATTCTATGAAATAGCAACATTGAGATATCCATATACTGTTACAGGCGGGGATTATGCAGATGCACATTTGTACAAACCGGTGGAAAATCCAACAAAATATAATTCATCTATTGATCCTAAATTGGTATCAATAATCAATAAAATGTTACAAAAACCTAAAAGTAAGAGATTTTCAGAGTGGCAAGAAATTATTGACATGTTAAGCACAGATGATTTATTAGGTGTAAGTGATAGTAAAATAGTATCATTTGCACAGGCTGCAGTTAGTATGCAAAATGCAAAAGATAATGCAATACAAAAAAAGCAATCTGAGGATGAAAAGAAAAGGAATGAACGACAAAACCACGTTAAAAATATTATGTTCTATTTTAGTGATGTGATATTAGAAGAGATAAAAGAATATGTAAAAGTATTCAATTCACAATATGCATCGGGTGGTATTGAGTTGAATTTAAGAAATTTTAAGTTGACTTCTGAAAACAATTCAATAACTGTTACAATGCCGAATCATCAAAGGATTAGCATTGAATTATCGGTAATTAATCCAGAGGATTTTACAGAGGTTATTGGATATACTCAACGGAATGGCTGTGGTATTAAAATTCCAACGGCTACCAGAGCTACGATTCCGATGTGTAGAAGAAAAAAAGTATTAGCATGGGGAAAGATAGAGGATGATAATGGTTTAGGATATAATATATTGCTGTTGGAAAACGGAATAGATGAATACGGCGACTGGTTTATTCTATATAATAAAAATTCAGGATTAGCAAGAAATCCCCGTCCAGAACCGTTTGCATTTTCAGAAGATGAGTTGCCAAGAGAGCTTATGGTAATTGATGCTACACACATTTATATATCAGAGTTGCAGAAATATGATTTTAGTAGATTTCAGGAACTGATAACAATGGGCAGTATGTATCACTAAATAACAAAGATTTATTGAGGCGGAAGTAAAGATATTATGCGACTTCCGCTTTGCTATTTGAAATGTAGCATTGAAGAGAAAAAGTTTAAAAGAATATGAAGATATATTCATTATTGACCAGAATAAAAAATTGTAAAAGAGAGGATGTATGAAACATGGCTGGAAAAATGTACTTGGCAATAGAAAGAAACCGACTTAAAGATAGATTTGAAGGGACCGTTACTACGGCAATTTTAGAGGTTTTGGATAAAGAAACAAATGAAGACCATTTAGAGTCAATATGTAGAGTATTAAATAAGTTTAATGATGTTATTAAGTTGGTGGATGAATCAACGGGACTTAAAAGGGATGATGACGAGTGGAAAACATATGAAGAAGAATCACATGAAATGTATATCAATATTTTGCTGAAACAACTTAATAATTTATATACTCAAACTTCCCACGTCAAAAATGGGATTCGCACCTTGAAAAATCAAT
>CAOXUF010000103.1:4489-7085 GCA_948560485.1 uncultured Eubacterium sp. | reverse complement strand
CGAGATGGAATCTCGTGACTGGAGTTCAGACGTGTGCTCTTCCGATCTGGAACAATATCAATTAATTCCATGTTTGCTTCCCAATAAGACTTCAGGGTTCCTACATCTTTCCAATAGCCATTATATTCATAAGCATATATAGGATTCCCTTTTTCATGGATATATGGAATAACATGCATTCCAAAATCACACTTCGGCTGGTCTTTTAAGTGTATCAACGCTTCTTTCAATACCGGCCAGCTGAATATATATATACCCATAGATGCCAGATTACTCTTTGGATGCTCCGGTTTCTCCTGAAACTCTGTAATCTTATGATTATCGTCTGTTACAACCACTCCAAATCTACTTGCCTCTTCCATAGGAACCGGCATTGCTGCAATCGTCACATCTGCATTGTTTGCTTTGTGGTAATCCAGCATTATTTCATAATCCATTTTATAAATATGGTCTCCTGATAAAATCAAGACATAATCCGGATTGTATGATTCCATATAATCTAAATTTTGAAAAATCGCATTGGCCGTTCCTGTATACCATTCCGTATTTTTACTTTTCTCATAAGGCGGTAGAACTGTAACCCCTCCAATATTTCGATCCAGATCCCAGGGAATTCCGATTCCTATATGAGCGTTTAATCTTAATGGCTGATACTGTGTTAACACACCAACAGTATCAACACCCGAATTAATACAATTGCTTAGCGGAAAATCAATTATCTTATATTTTCCTCCAAAAGCAACTGCCGGTTTTGCTACCTTTGCTGTAAGTACACCCAGACGACTTCCTTGTCCTCCTGCCAGCAACATAGCTATCATTTCTTTTTTGATCATGTCCTATACCTCGCTGCTTCTATTTAGTAATAAAATTATATCATTAAACCTCGCTTAATAAAAGGGTTTTTATGGTCGTTTAAAGACTTTTTTTATACATTTTTTCCTTATTTTTCGACTTTTTTCTGCATGTTTTGTTATATATGCACAATATTTTTGTAAAAATTTGTCACTTTTTAATTTTGTGATTTTTTTAACATAATAAACTTCGTTTGTTTTATTCTTTTCAGACTTTAAAAATCTATGAAAGAAGTGTATAATAATTACACTTTATTATATAGGAGAATTATTATGTACAATTTAGATTTTGATGCTCCTTCCAATCTTCATTTTACCGGAATTGGCGGCATCAGTATGAGCGCACTTGCAGAAATTATGCTTTCAAGAGGTTTTTCTGTAACAGGTTCTGACACCAGAGAATCTGAAATCACAGACCATCTAGCTTCTTTAGGTGCCAAAATATATTATAACCAGACTGCCGATAATATTTCATCAGATATTGATGTTCTAATTTATACGGCTGCTGTAAAACAGAATAATCCTGAATTAACAAAGGCAAAGGAACTTGGCATTCCTCTGCTTACGAGAGCAGAATTTCTAGGACAGATTATGTTAAATTATCCTATGGCTATTGGTGTAGCAGGTACACATGGTAAAACTACCACCACCTCAATGCTATCTCAGATTATGTTAGAAGCTGACACTGATCCTACAATATTAGTAGGTGGTATTATGCCTGCCATTCATGGAAATACACGTGTTGGACATTCAGACAAAATGATTACAGAGGCCTGTGAATACACTAACAGTTTTCTGTCCTTTAAACCCAATATGGCTATTATACTAAATGTAGCTGCTGATCATTTGGACTTTTTTAAAGATTTAGATGATATCAGACATAGTTTTAGAAAATATGCTGAACTGGTACCTGCGGATGGATGTCTTATTATCAATAGTGATATTGAAAATTTAGATTATTTTACAAATGAACTGACCTGTAAGGTTATTACTGTAGGTTCCAATCCTGATAAAAGTATATACAGCCCGGCAAATATTCAATATGACGAATTTGCCAAAGGTTCTTACGATTTACTTATAAATGGAGAAATAGCTTTTCACGTTTCATTAAATGTAACCGGTGAGCATAACATCTACAATTCTCTAGCTTCTATTGCCGCTTCTCATTTTATGGGAATCAGCGATAAGGATATTATCTCAGGTCTTATGGCATATGGCGGAACAGACAGACGTTTCCAATATAAAGGAAAAATCGGCGATGTGACAATTATTGATGACTATGCCCATCACCCTGATGAAATCATTGCTACAATACGTACCGCAAAGCATTATCCGCACAAAAAGATGTGGGTAGTATTTCAGCCACATACATACACTAGAACGAAAGCTCTGCTCTCAGAATTTGCTGAAGTTTTAAAAGAAGCAGACTCTGTAGTTTTAGCAGATATTTATGCCGCCAGAGAAAAAAATACCATTGGAATCAGTTCCAAAGATTTATTAAATGAAATCCAAAAGCTGGGAGGCAGTGCCTGCTATTTCCCAAGTTTTAGTGAAATAGAAAATTTTTTATTAGAAAATTGTGCACCGGGTGATTTGTTAATAACAATGGGTGCCGGAGATGTTGTCAAAATAGGTGAACATCTTCTTGGAAACTAACTTATTAACATTCCACAAAATTTTGTTGATAACTTTCAATAAGATTTTGTGGAGATCGGAAGAGCACACGTCTGAACTCCAGTCACGAG
>CAOXUF010000103.1:0-4479 GCA_948560485.1 uncultured Eubacterium sp. | reverse complement strand
GTGGATTTTTTGTTTACATAACTTACTTTAATAAATTTCTATTTATTGCTTTAAAACAAAGGAACTTCGACAATTTCTGACAAGTTGCGACCAACAGATATTAACACTATTAACATTATTAACATTGCTGGTTTCCCCTTTAAAAATGGGCATTTCACCCAATTTGTGACGTTGCATTTTTATATTTTTATGCTATACTTTTCCATACGAGTTAGGGCGATTGATTTTCGCAAATATGTTACTTTCGGGAAAAGGGATTTAATATGAGCAAGTTAGTTTTTGATAGAGGTAATTTTGCAGATTTTACCTCAGTTTCGAATGTTTTTATCGACGAATATATGCCAAAAGCAAATGGTGAATTTGTGAAAATTTACCTTCTACTGTTACGTCTTGTTAATACTGGATGCAGCGACTTGTCTACTACCATGATTGCGGACAAGTTTAATATGTTAGAGTCAGACGTTATCCGTGCATTAAAATTCTGGTCTGAACAGAATCTATTATCTCTGTCTTTAGACCGCTGTGGTAACATTAATGGTATCCGACTGGAATCGTCCCATTCTAACAAATATATTGTTCGGGATATTTCTAACAAAGCAGAATCATTTAATGACCCTTCTATCGAAGTGGTTCCTGAAACTCTTGCTACAGCTTCCGGCGAGACTGTACCCGCAATGGTTCCAACACCATCCGGCACTATTGTTCCCGGAAAGAAAAAATACACTGCAAAAGAAATTTCTGCTTTTTCTGAAAATGAAAATTTTATGCAGTTAACTTTCCTGGCTCAGACATATCTTGGAAAAACATTGAATACTTCTGATATTCATAGTATTTTATACATGTTAGATGGTCTGAGGTTAGCACCCGATTTCATCGAGTACATTATGGAAACATGTATTTCATCGGGTCATAAATCATTAGCATACATAGAAAAACAGGCTGTAACTTATTTTAAGAAAGACATACATAGTGCTGAGGAAGCAAAGACTGATTCGAAACTGCGTCAGGATATCTGCAAAAGCATTTACAAAGTTTTTGGACTTGCTTCCAAATCACCTATTAAAAAAGAAATAACTTATATTACAAAATGGAAGGAAGATTTCGGATTTTCGGATGACATTATCTTAGAAGCATGTAACCGCACAATGGAGCATACTCATACCGCAAGTTTTCCTTATGCCGATAAAATTTTATTTGGATGGTCAGAAAATAAAGTCAGCTCAATGGCTGATATTGATAAGTTAGACAAGCTTCACTCTGAAGATAATCAGAAAAAATATAGTACCCAGGTTTCTGCAAAAAAAGTTGGACGCCCCAAAAATGCAAAATCTTTTGAAAGCAGTAACTATAATCATAGCAAATTGGAAGAGCAGATTCGGAATAGCCGTGACAAAAAAATTCATGCTATTTTATCAGAAAATAAATAAATACACGCCCGTGTATATAAAAAGGTTCAAAGGCTGTTTTGCAAATAAATGGAGAATTATATGGGATTAACTAGAGAACAATATGATATTATTTATAATAAATACAATGATAAACGCTTAAATAACAGCATGAAGCAAAATCAAAGACTTCAGGACATTTATAATAAAATTCCTGAAATCAAAAAATGTGATTTAGAAATCAGTTCTCTTGCTATTAATGCAACAAGAACTGCATTAGGCGGAGATACTTCTCTAAAAGAAAAACTTAAAGATAATATATCCATTATTAGCGAAAGAAAAAAAGCTCTCCTGCTATCAAATGGATACAGCAGCGATTATTTGGATCCCATCTATGATTGCGCTTTTTGCCAGGATACAGGATTCATCAACGGTAATCCTTGTGAGTGCCTTCAAAAAGAGATTTCTGATTCGCTATATACTTCACCAGAACTAGCAGATGTATTAAAGAAAGAAAACTTTGATACCTTTAATTTTGATTACTACTCTGACGATTTTATCGATGAAGTTTCAGGAGTTTCCGCTCTGGACAACATTGAAACTGTAGTTGATTATTGTCAGTATTATATAAAACACTTTGACAAAACCTCTGACAATCTGTTATTCTATGGTGGCGCAGGCCGTGGGAAAACATTCCTTATCAACTGCATTGCCAAAGAATTATTAGAACAGTCATACACTGTTTTATATTTGTCAGCTGTGGCATTTTTTGATTTGTTATCAAACATTACATTTAACAAAAGCACATCTTCTGCATTCGGTCAGATTACCATGCATGAATTATTACAGTGCGACTTATTAATCATTGATGATTTAGGCAGTGAAATGGCAAACTCTTTTACTGACTCTACATTATTTGATTGCCTGAACGACAGACTTATACACCAAAAATCCACCATTATTTCAACCAACCTTACTCTAGCGGATTTAAATAGAAATTATTCTGACAGAATCTATTCACGAGTTCTTGGCGGATATACAGTATTTAAGATTTTTGGTGATGATATAAGAATAAAAAAACAAATAACTAATTAACACTTTTTTACACATGGAGGAAAACACAAATGGCTATCGAAAAATTCATTGAATCAATTCCTGTTGGACCACTTGCTATCGTTGCTTTATCAGGAAGCAAGGCTTTGGGCGAAACTGTGGACGCATATATTTCTGACTGGAGAAGCGAAAGAATTGAAGCAAAAGAATCACCTATTACTTTCAAAGGATATGTTAAAGACTCCTATCTCTTGGATGTAAGCACACCACGTTTTGGAACTGGTGAAGCGAAATGTACTTTGAGAGATACAGTACGTGGAACAGACCTTTACATTATTGATGATGTGACAAACTACAGTATTGAATACACAGTTTGCGGTCAGAAGAACCATATGTCTCCTGACGATCATTATGCAGATATCAAGAGAGTAATTGCCGCTGCAGCCGGAAAAGCCAGAAAAATTACCGTTATTATGCCGTTCTTATACGAAAGCAGACAGCATAGACGTAGTTCCAGAGAATCAATGGACTGTGCAGTAATGCTTCAGGAATTAGTAAATATGGGTGTTGACAATATTTTGACTTTTGACGCTCATGACCCTCGCGTAAACAATGCGATTCCTATTAGTGGCTTTGAATCCATTATGCCGACATACCAGTACATAAAAAATCTTTTAAGAAATGTAGGTGACCTTATTATTGACGATGACCACCTTATGGTTATCAGTCCTGACGAAGGTGCTATGGGCAGAGTTGTATACTTTGCAAATGTACTTGGCATTAACATGGGTATGTTTTATAAACGTCGCGATTATACACAGATTGTTGATGGTAGAAATCCTATTGTTGCACATGAATACTTAGGCGAATCTGTAGAGGGTAAGGATGTGTTAATTATTGATGATATGATTTCATCCGGTGACAGTATGTTAGACGTTGCAAAACAGTTGAAAAAGCGCAAAGCAAACAGAGTGTTTGTCGCTTCAACTTTCGGTCTTTTCACAAATGGTCTGGATAAGTTTGATCAGGCATACAAAGAGGGACTTATTTATCGGGTTATGACTACAAACTGCATTTATCAGACACCGGAACTTCTCTCCAGAGAATGGTACATTAATGTAGATGTAGCAAAATACACAGCATTATTTATCGACAGATTAAATCACGATTCTTCTATCAGCGATTTATTGGATCCGTATGATAAGATTCAGAAACGTGTAGAAAAATATAAAAATAGATAATATATCTTAAATTTCAAAAAAGAGGCTATCCACTTTAATGAATAAAAATCATTAAAACGATAACCTCTTTTGTTATGATTTTTCAATAGCCTTCTTCTATACAAATGTATACTTGTTGGCTACTGCTCCAATATATTTAACATATAATTCCTCTAACGGATTTTCTTTTTCATATAACATCATCTTTCTGTGTTCACATCAACATTTTCATCTTAGTTCTTCTATCTATTATAATGTATATAATACAATACGTGTTCATCCGAATCATACAAATACACACTATAATTATCATCATTTGAGTCCTCTTTTATATTATAATAATCTCCTTCCGTAATTTTAGTAAAATCAAAATCATACATACTACTATCTTCCATTAATTCAGATGGAAATTCGTTAAAGTATTTTTTTATATTGTCTATATTTTCTTTTGTTACAATAGAATAATAATGACTTTCAGCAAACTTCTCATCCTCTTTTTTACTGTAATAATATTTACAATAATCAGTATAATCTTGAAATCCATTGCTATAATATTCTTCACAATTACTAAATCCCTTTAAAACCTGATTTTCCCTTGAATCACATGCCGTGAACAACATTGCTAAAAATATTATACTTAATATAAGTTTTCTCATTTCTTCCTACATATCTCCTTACACTATTGCAAATTTAGAACGTTGTAGATATACTCATGACTCTTCACCCAATTTATTTAAGCCTAGATTTCTTTGACCATATCCTTTAATTTATTCATCTTGAAACTGTTCAGAAGATCGGAAGAGCACACGTCTGAACTCCAG
>CAOXUF010000102.1 GCA_948560485.1 uncultured Eubacterium sp. | reverse complement strand
GTGAGAATGAAATAGAAATGGGTAGCGTCAAGTGACCTATGAAAAACAGAGCCAGAGAAAAAGGCTCAGATGAACCTTGAAAATTTCATATATTTTACTAAGAATAAAAGGAGGACAAAGAATATGACAGTTGAAGAATTTAAGATAATGTTTTTATGTGATCTGATGATAAGAGGAGATGTAAGTAAGCTAGAAGAGTTCGTAAGCAATATTTCAGTAGATAGCGCAGACGTATGTGGAGATCATTTTAGCTGCATAAAAATTAGGGAACAACTTCTAAATAGGAAGGATAAGAGAGTAAAAAGCGAATTGGTATTTCTTGATGCAAGGAGAAAAGTATCAGAGATGTTTCTGGTGAGTATTCAATCAACAGTTAATTCGTTAGATAGAGTTGATTCGTTATCTGGAGATGCGAGTATTAAATATGATAATTTTTCAGACCTTAAATTTAGGGAAGCAACCAAAGAAGATGCGATTGCAATATATGCGGCAATGAGTTTCAAAGCGATAAGACCTGATTGCAATCATCTTTTAAGCGATCATTTCAGAATGAGAACATTGGATTTTTCAAAACATGATAAAGAACAGAATAGACAGAAAATATTTCATTTAGAAGAAGTTGGAGAGACAGAACTAGCCATTTAATATAGAAGAAAAGAAAGGAGATTATGATTATGACATTAAAAGAATTTGCAGGATTATTTGCCAATAAGATGAAAGAAGTAGAGGATGCACAGGAAGCTCTCAAGGAGTTCGTGTCTTACATTTCTACACAGAATATAATATTAGGTGAGCATAAATTTGTCTGTGTAAAGACGAGGGAAAGGCTTCTGAGCAGAAAATATAAAGCAATAAGAACTGAATTGGTTTTCTGGGAAGAAGAACATATGGAAGATGAAACATTTGTAATCAGCATAGATTCAACTATTAATAATCTAAGAAAGCCTCAGATTAAATATAAGAATCATAGAAATATTTTACTTAGAGAGGGAACAGAAGAAGATGTGATGTATGCGTATATAGTAGCAGAGTTTGAAGAAAAATTTCCTATGTATAATCACCTTTTGAATATGGCTTTTAGAGCGAGAGATGAAAAAGGGAATATAATTGGAGAGAGTCAAGAACTTGGCGAGGTGGTTCCGCTTGACGAGATTCAGGAGATGCAGATAGCACTTTAATATAAGTAGAATAAGAAAAGGAGGATATTGAATATGAGTAAAATAATAGGAAAATGGAGAAATACATGGAAGTGTGCGCTGTGCGGAGAGGAACATGAAGGATGGGGGAGTAATCCTGCTCCCCTTCTGGACTACAATTCAGCTTTGGTTTGTCCTGAGTGTAATCAGATAGTTGTTGCTTTTCGTATGTTGCTAATACGTATGGGAGAAAAAAACTGGTATAAAACGATTGACCGCAGTATGTATGGGAAAATCAAAAAATATGCTAAGAAACACAAAGATGCAAGACCATATGTGGAATTTTTGGAGGGATATTTTAAGAATCCACTTATTAACAAGATAACTGATCCAGTGAATTACGGTGACTTAGTAGAAGTTGATGAATTAGATGATATAGCATAATAGAGAAAGGAGATTGACATGACAGTTAAAGAATTTATTAAAGAAGCGATAACTATTGGCGATGCGGATGATTTATTACAGTTTTTGACTGAAAAAGACTTTTCAGTGATTGAAGCAGATTTTCCAACAGAAAACCACCTAGCAGCACTGCTTGAGTATCGTGGTTATGATGAGGAAATGGATGGCATAGATGACTACTATATAGAGTTGCATTTTAACTACTGCCTTGATGCAGAAAGCGATGATTACGATGATTTGGAAGATGAAATATCTGGCTATTGCTTATCTGAGAATTGGTATGAATTGCTTGAATATGGCGAAGATTTTTATATCTGGATTTACAATGATGAAATGGAAGAAGAATATGTGACTGAGGGTGTAACGCTTTAGGAAGAAAGGAGATAACGGATGAATATAAAAGGAATGAAGAATATTTTAAGGGAAGTTGATAAGGAGCTAATGGTTCTGCTTTATGATACAGACGATAAGGAATTATTTAGAAAACCGCTGGAAGAACTCATGGAAGATACTGCCTTTGACAAGTATCATTGTGAACAGATGTCATGTGTCCTTAACTATGACAGTGATGCAGGATACAAGAATCCAGAGGAACTAAAGAAACAATTTCTGATTAGCATTGGCGTGAGTAATAAAGTTGATACTTCAGATAGACTGACAATAGGCGATTTTGAAGATGGTTTCTGGGATTGTGATGGAATAGCATATAGCAACTTGATGCATAAAAATCTTGTTTACGATATAGAACATTTTGATGATTGTGACAAAGAAGCACAAAAGGAAATAAGGCATATGATGAAAAAGTATAATAAATTTCCGCTTGATTATATTGAATTGTATTTTGATGAATATGACGTATTTGATATGTATGAGGATGATCCAGAAGCAGTCTATGATGAAATAGACTCTGGAAATATTTTATCGGTAAATATGTTTCCGCTTCTTCCAGAGGGAATGTTGCTCTTTGGATAGAATTTCGGCAGAATGAGTTTTATTTCCTTTAAGTGACTATTTGGCTGTTTGAAACATTTAAAAACGATTGTACAGAATTTTTACAATTCTATACATATAAATGAACACTCTTTTGCTTACGGAGTGGGTATGTTATATATAAAAAATAGTAAGCAAAAACCTTTTCTCTTAGTATTTTTTAGTCTGGAGAGGGATTCTGGAGTAACATCTGGAATCCCTTTTCGGTGTTAAAAGTCAAAGAGTAGAGGTGAACTCCTTTAAAGGGCGTATATGATTCTTTGATGGTGGCTACTCCCCCAAACCCCAGTGTACTCACTAAATAAGAACAGCCGAAAAGATGGCTATTCTTATTTAGCGAGTTTAAAGAGTGCTTACCCGATAGACTGCTGGCAGGCTATAATCTTGATATTTATAAGGTGCGTCCCCTTCCATTTTCTGCTATCCAATTATTCCAATATATGGTATATTAAAGAACGGAGAGAATAAGAAAGGAGATTGATGAAGCGAATATTAGATTTTAATGAAGAAGGACTCAAAGGACTTCACTTTTTTACGGAACACCTGAATTTCCCTATTGTAGCGGCATCTTACAGCGATTGGGAGAAACAGCAACTTTCTTATCTGGAGCATAATTTCCAGTCAGGAGGGTTCACCACAACAAGTCTCTGCCAGTGGTGTATCTACCATCATATCCAGTATCGGATAGTATACCCCCTTAGTATCAGGAGCATTTTTAGAAATCCTTACAAGTACATGAAGTATCTACAGCTAAAGCAAATACTTAATAAAGCGGCAATGCAGTGAGCATAGCACAATATTCTCTCTAAAAGGAAAAAGCTACTGGATATAGGCGTCCAGTAGCTTTTTGTCAGTCTTTTTCTTTAGCTGGCACAAATTCAAGTAAATCTTCAATCTTACAGTCCAGAGCAGTACAAATTCTTGCTAAAACAGCAGTATCAAGCCTTGTAGCCTCATTATTACAGTAATTGTTGATCTGTGTTCTTTGCATTTCTGCCCTGTGAGCCAGCTTGTTTTTGCTTATTCCTCTTTCCTTGAGTAGTTCATCCAGCTTGATTTTTATATACCCATAGTCATATTCTTCCATAGTATTCCACTCCTTCATGATTTAATACCTGTATAGATATAGTGTAAGAAATGTAATATAGGAATATAAGTTATTAAAAATCTGATTAGACTTCTTGCACAATCATGAGGGGAAGAAAATTATGAAGAACTATTTTTTGTACTTTCTTTCGGCACAAATTCCAATAAATCTTCAATCTTACATCCCAGAGCCGTACAAAGCCTTGCTAGAACAGCAGTATCAAGTCTCGTAATTTCACCATTACAGTAATGGTTAATTTGCGAACGCTGCATTTCAGCCCTATGAGCCAATTTATTTTTGCTGAGTTTTTTAGCCTTTAGAAGCTGATCTAGTTTGATTTTTATATATCCGTAGTCTTTTTCTTCCATATATACCTCTTCTGGATTGTCGAAAATTGACAGTTATTGTAAATTAAAAATAGTTGACAATTATAGTGTAAGAAATCTAATATATAAATATAAGTTCTTAGAAACTAGATTAGACTTCTTGCACACCCAAAGGAGGAGCGAACATGGAACAACTAATTGATAAGTTACTGGAGATGGGGATGGGGAAATTTATGGATCATAGCCGACAAGACCTTATTATGACTGATGAGGTATACCTCAAGGACATAGAAGATGAGGGGGAGCTGGAACAGCGGTATATGAGATTAGATTTGCCAGACAAGAAAAGAATCCTGATAAATGATTATATAGCCTGTGTAAAGACCTGCGATAATCGTTATTCAGACATTTCCTATATGGCTGGCATTAAAGATGCTGTGAGAATGTTTGTGTATTTGGGATTGCTGAAAGATTATGATTCATCGGAACAGAATGTAGGTGCGAATGGACAGGCTTGAAAATCTTACAAGAAGGGAAAAAGAGAGACTGGCAGAGTTTGTCAGAGAAGCAATCTATTTAACTGAGGAAGAAAATGCTGCCATTGAGCATCAGATTCCTATGACGCAAGAACTTTTTGAACAATGTGTGGGGCATTGCGTGGAGATTGGGGCATATTTTCGGCTGACTTGCCTTCTGAACGAGTTTTCGTATTTCGCAAATGAATATGTAAGGAAGATTGAGGAAGAAGTGGCGGACAGTGATATTGAAATCCCTGAATCCACACCAGAGGAATTAGAAGCAAGCTGGCAGAAACTCTGTGCAAGGATAAAGGATGAGTATGGGGAGGATGTGATTTAAATGAAATAGGACTGCTTATAACTGGCAGTCCTTATCTGCGTTCTTTGAGTGTCTGTTTTACAGTTTGCAGGATTCTTAAAAGAAGTTCCTTTTCTTCAGGAGAGCATCCAATAAACAGATTTTGTAAGTCTTTATCTAAATGATGCTCTTTGACTGCTGGCAGACTGTCATAAAGCATTTCGTCTATACCGACTTCAAGGACTAAGGACAAACGGAGCAGCGTTTCGAGGGAGGGAGAGTGAGTGCCATTCTCAAGATGACTGACAGAAGAAGTCTGTAAATCTATTTTTTCTGCCAATTCCATCTGCGATAAATGCTTTTTAAGCCGATATTTTTTTAGTTTTTCACCAAATCTGGCAGCATTAAATAATTTATCCATAAAATATGCCCCCTTCCTGAAATAATTTTTATGTTGTATATTTCATTTTACGGCATAATATGCTAAGATTGAAATGCAGTATCAGGCATTTTATGCTTAAAAATGAATATGAGCAAAAAATAGATTTTTTGGAATTTTAAAACCTTATCGTCTGACTTTACGTCTAGGGGCATAAAGGAGGTGATAAGGATGAGTGATGAAGCGATTCGGGAGCTGTTTTGTGCTTTTGTGGAAGAAGGGAAACTTGATGAGGAAATAGCCGAACAGATGTTGCAGAAGATTTTAGAAATCTTGTTTGGCGAAAAAACAGAATCAGAAGATAGGTAAGAATAAGCAGACATAACAACCAGATGTGTATGCAAAATTCGAGGTGGTTTTAGGCATATGAGAAAGCACGTTCATTTGATTGTCTATATAGTATTGGTTTCGGCTTTTTTGACTTTACTTGCAAAATGGAAAATATTGAATGCGGTTGACCTCTCTTTATCGGACAGGTTATACCAACAGCCTGTGGCAGTTGATGGGAACATCGTTATTATTTCAATAGATGAAAAAGCCTTAGATCGTTTTGGTTCTTATCAAGACTGGAACAGGGAAAAGGTTGCAGAAGCAATTAAAATACTGAATCAATCAGAGGACAAAAAGCCTGCGGTAATAGCGGTAGATATTCTCTATAGCTCAAAAGCAGCCCCAGAAGTAGATAAAGCCTTAGTAGGAGCTATGGAGGATAACGTTGTGATGGCTTGCGCAGCGGCATTTGACTCAGGATTTGTGGAAGATGGCACAGGCTTTATACATAACAGTTTTCAGATCGTTTTTTATGAAGATCCTTTTGATGAGCTGAAATCTGTTTCAGAAGCAGGACATATTAATGCAATGAGGGATTCCGATGGCGTTCTCCGCCACCACCTCCTGTCCTTTGATTTAGCAGATGGGACGTCAGTGCCATCAATGGCATTAAAAGCAGCTCTTAAATATAATGAAAATTTGGAATTACCAGAGGTAAACAGTAATGGGTTTTGGTATCTTCCGTACAGTAAAAAGCCAAGTGATTTTGAAGCGATTTCTATTTTGGATGTATTGGATGGTAAGGTATCAGCAAATTATTTTGAAGGAAAAATTGTTTTGATTGGTCCGATGGCTTCTGGATTGCAGGACAGTTACATAACAGCAATCGACCATGCAAAAGAAATGTATGGCGTGGAATATCAAGCTAATGCTATTTCGGCATTACTGGAGGGCAATTTCAAAAAGAAAGCAAGCGATCATATACAGCTTATTGCATTGTTTGTCCTGCTTTTTGCTGCCAGTATTGTATTTTATAGAGTAAAAGCAAAGTTTTCCTTTATTCCGTGGCTCCTGCTTGCTTTCGGATGGGTGGCAATGTGTAAATTCTTGTATGAGCGAGGGTTTATCTTACACGTTATATATGTTCCGTTAAGCGTAACCATCCTTTATATAGGAAGTGTAGCAGTCCATGCGGTCAGGGAGAACATGAAACGCAGGCAGATTACAAATACATTCAAGCGATACGTTGCGCCAGAAATCGTAAAAGAGTTAATAGACAAAGAAGATGAAGCCCTAAAATTAGGCGGGAAATCATGTGATATAGCTGTTTTGTTTGTAGATATCAGGGGATTTACTACTATGAGTGAAAAACTCCCGCCAGAAACAGTTGTGGAAATATTAAACCAGTACCTGACGCTTATATCAGAATGCATTTTAAAATATAATGGGACATTGGATAAGTATGTCGGGGACGCTGTTATGGCGTTTTGGGGCGCACCACTGCCACAGGATGATTATGTTATGAACTCAGCAAAAGCGGCAATGGACATGGCTTTGGGGGCGAAAGAGTTATCCCTAAAACTAGAAAAACAATATGGACAAAAATTAGCATTTGGCATAG
>CAOXUF010000101.1 GCA_948560485.1 uncultured Eubacterium sp. | reverse complement strand
TTATAAAACGTTTAAGCAGAGATTTAAAGATTTTCCTGTTAGAGTGGAAATGTTGTCCCGGTTCCGGACAAAAAGTAATATTGAGCAGAATATCCGGGATTTGAAAAAGGGATATGTGGACATTGTCATTGGGACTCACAGACTTTTGTCAAAGGATGTAAAGTTTAAAGATTTAGGACTGCTGATTATTGATGAGGAGCAGAGGTTTGGTGTAAAGCACAAAGAACAGATTAAAGAATTGAAGAATAGTGTGGATGTAATTACTTTGACGGCCACACCGATTCCGAGAACGCTCCACATGAGCCTGATTGGTATCAGAGATATGTGCATTATGGAGGAACCACCTCAGGATAGAATGCCGATACAGACGTTTGTAATGGAATACAACGAAGAGATAGCAAGAGATGCAATCAATCGGGAACTGGCACGGGGAGGACAGGTATATTTTGTACACAACAGAGTCCAGGATATTGGCGATGTCGCATTGATAGTACAGAATCTGGTGCCGGAAGCAAATGTTGCTTTTGCTCATGGACAGATGAGTGAAAGACAACTGGAAGAGATCATGTATGATTTTGTTAATGGAGATATTGATGTTTTAGTATCAACAACTATTATTGAGACGGGACTGGATATTTCAAATGCCAATACCATTATTATACACAATGCAGAAAAAATGGGATTATCCCAGCTGTATCAGCTCCGTGGCCGTGTCGGAAGGTCTAACCGTATGGCATATGCATTTTTAATGTACAGCAGAAATAAGATTTTAACAGAAATAGCAGAAAAAAGGCTGGGAGCAATCAGAGATTTTACAGAGCTTGGTTCCGGTGTGAAAATTGCCATGAGGGACTTGGAAATCAGAGGGACAGGAAATCTTCTTGGTGCACAGCAGAGTGGACATATGGAGGATGTAGGATATGATTTGTATTGCAAAATGCTGAATCAGGCGATTGAAGTTCTGAAAGGAAATCAGGTGGATGATGGCTTTGAGACAAAAGTTGATTTGGTCTGCGATGCATATGTTCCGGCATCTTATATCAAAAATGAATCTATTAAGATGGATGTATATAAACGTATTGCCGGAATTGAAACTTTAGAAGAATACGAAGACATGCAGGATGAACTGATTGACCGTTTTGGTGATATTCCAAATCAGGTGGAAAATCTGCTGCAGGTGGTATTGCTAAAGGCAGCAGCTCACAAGGCATATGTTACGGAAATATCCGGAAATAAAAAGAAAATAAAACTTACCATGTGGAATCAGGCAAAGGTAGATACTGCCCGCATACCGATATTGGTAAGAGAGTACAAAGGAAGATTGAAGTTTATTCCGGGAGACACACCGGGGTTTGAGTATTCGCCGAAACAGGGAAATGAAAGCGTAATCCAACTGGCAGAAAAACTTATTGAATCTTTATCTACATTACAATAGAGGAAGGGAGAAAAAGCATGATTAGAAGATTGGTGTCAGTCGCTTTTTTGCTGTCAGTTTTGTGCTTTTGCTTTACAGGATGTGGTGGGAATTCCAGAAACGAGGAGCCGACTACGAAAAGTGCAGAAGATACAGTGGCAATTCATGCGGGAGAAATTGATGTATATTTGGATGAAGCCAGATATTATGCTTATATTGCACAGGGAACCTATGAAACTTATTATCTGACAGAGGGAAAAGAGCTTGATTGGAACAAGAAAACGAAAAAAGGTGTAACAATGGAAGCTCTGGTGAAAAGCACAGTATTAGATGAGATTTGCAGAAGGGAATGTATTTATAGTTACTGCAAAGAGTATAATATTGATTTGTCAGAGGAAGAGCAGGAACAGATAAGAATTGATTTGGACAATTATTATAAAGAAACAAACGGAGAGTTATTGTCTAAAATCGGAATCAGTAAAGAACGATTGAAAATTGTTTTTGAAAAGCAGGCAATTGCTAAAAAAATTGAAAATGTTATGGCTTTTGCAAATGAAAATTTACCTGAAGAGACGTATAAAAGTTGGAAAACGGAGAATACTGTTACAGCAGAAGTACAATGGGAAAGTATTACTTTTAAACAACCTATATTTTCGCTGGAAGATTTATACTAGTTTACAGGTTTGATGGGAGGATGTTCCATGAAGAGCAGAATGCGCCTGCTGCTTAGTGCGGTCATTGCAGTGATTTTAATTATTTTCACGGCAGATTTTGGACTAAATGCAGGTAAACAATCAAAAATAAAGAGCGAAGAAGTAAGAGAGGCTGCCCAGAGTCAGGTGGTTGTACAGGATTTTATACATGATAATTATGTTATCAGTGAGAGAAATCCTTGGACAGATTATGACCTGCATCCGGTAGAATATAAAGAAAGTACAAGTACATTTCGTGCTGATGTGAAAGCAAAGGCGGCAGTGTTGATTGACATAAAGACAAAAAACATCTTATATGGTAAGAATATGAATGAAAAAAGAAGTCCTGCCAGCACCACGAAACTAATGACAGCACTCACTGTATTGCAGGTTATGAATCTAAATTCCGCTGTAGTAGTGGGTGGTGAGGTAAATATGATAGCAGGTGATTCTAGTAAAGCAGGATTTTCTAAGGGGCAGGTTGTGACAGTAGAGGAATTGCTGAATGGCATGTTGATTTGTTCAGGTAATGATGCAGCTTATATTTTGGCAAAAGCTGCCGGCAGGGAAATATTTGCGAATAATATTGCCAATGAAGGCAAAAAATTTACAGATGCCCAATGTGTGGAGAGATTTATTCTGGAGATGAATAAAAATGTCAGGGATATGAAACTGGAAAATACTCATTTTACATCGCCGGATGGCTATGATGACAGCAGGCAGTACACAACCGCCAGTGATTTATCTAAAATAGCGATACAGGCATATAGCAATAAAACGATAGCCGAAATCTGCAAGAGGGGAAGTTATAAGTCGGATACTCTCGGTAAAACATGGAAAAGTACGAATGAGTTATTGAACAAAGACAGCAGTTATTACTATCCTTATTGCATGGGATTGAAAACAGGAAGTACAGATAGTGCAGGAAAATGCCTGGTTTCTGTGGGTAAAAAAGATAGTGCAGAATGTATCAGTGTAGTATTAGGGGACAGTTCTGATGAACAGCGCTGGAATGATACAAGAGAGTTGTTGCGTTACGGTTTAGAATAAATTCTGGTTTGTAGGGGATTGACTTTCCTGCTGAATCAAATACAGAGGGAATACATTCACCTCATTACTTGAACATTTATTAAAAAGAAAACATAGAATTAATATCTCAAGTACCGACTTCATCTTCGAAAAAATCCTGATGATTTTTTCTCAGGTAAGTCTTAAGATTTGATTTTGAAAATCAAATCTTAACTTGATATTAATTCTATGTTTTCTTTTATAAATGTAATTAAGTAATTCAAGTTCCTGTATTCTCTCCGTATTTGCTTTCAGTAGTGAAATATCTCTACCACTACAAAACTAAATTTATCAAATGGGTAAGTATGGGCTTTCTTCCCATAGAAAATCCTTGTTTCCGCCGGATACAAAATAAACAAGCGAAATAAGGATTAGTTTGTCGCCACAATTTGTACTAGTCTACAAATTTAATTTCTCAAAAATTCGATTTGTGGTGGTATTTCGTTGCCAGAGTGATGTGTACCAAAAGTGCATTACCTTCCGCAAGACACATTCAAGAATTACATATATAAAGTATGAATCTTTGAGATTTCTCATGTATTTTCAACATCCCATCCTGCCTTATATTACTGAATTACATATACTAGCTCTTATTTTTTTGTTGCAGATATGTAAAATATTTTTGTTTGCTACATATTTTTAAGATTTTTACATATATGTTTTCCGGTTTGGTAAAAGATATATATGTAATATACTTTTATCGGTCATGGTTTTAATATATATGGTTTGTAGATGCAGGGCGAGATATCAAAGGAACATACCTGTAAACATTAAATTTTATAAACTGATTTGTATAGAAAAAAGAGTATTGGAAATTAAGCTAAAATCTGATTCACAAAATCAGATTTTAAGACTTACCTTCGAAGAATGCATCGGGCATTCTTCGAAGATGAAGTCGTTGCTTAATAATCAATACTCTTTTTTCTATCTACAAATGTTTATAAAATTTCGTTTACAGGTATGTTCCTTTGGTATTCGTCCGTCCCTACAAACCGGAATTTAACACGGATGGCAGCAAAGGTTTAACAGACACAATGTTGCACAAGGATTAGAGCAACAGAACATGCTGTCTGAATCGCCACCAAAAGCGGAACGCTGGCTCGAATACCATGAACCTCCATTTTCCAAAGTCTGCAAAAGACGCTGATAGGTCATATTGCCCGGTTCCATACTGACAGCAGTTTGTGCAAAATCCAGTGCTAAAACATTGTTTCCTACACCGTTGTTTGCAATAGCACTGAGAAAGTACCAGTATGCTGTACGGTTTTCAATATTGTTTAAAACGTTTAAGGCTTCCTGATAATGTCCGTTGTTAATATAGTTAGAAGCGGCAGTGTAATGTGGGTCAGTGCTTTGTGAATTACTATTATATGTGCTGCCACCAAAACCACCGAAGCTTCCAAAATCACCGAATCCGCCAAAGCCACCGAAATCACTCTGATCATATGCAGAACCGCCATATCCGCTGTGGTCATAAGTGGAACTGCCATATTTTTTCTCATTCATAATCTGATCATATGCCTGCTGAACTAATTTAAACATTTCCTCGGCTTTATCCTTGTTTGGATTGTTTACATTAGCATCCGGATGGTATTTTCTGCTCAAGTCTCTATATGCTTTTTTTATTTCTTCGTCAGTTGCATTTCTTGTAATGCCTAGAACTTTGTATGGGTCATTCATAATATTTTGTCCAAACTCCTGCGTATAATATATTTCTTAAAATATTGATATTGTTTAAGATGGGAAGATATTCAAATTGCTTAGAACACTCAGCCATCATCATTGTTAACATTTTTTCTATTTTATCATTAAAATCCGGTTCGTTACAAATGTTTTTAAAAGGATTATAGTTATTTTTTTTGATATCTTTTTTGATATCCTTATATGCATCAAGAATATAAATAAATTTCCCGAGGAAAAATCCTAAACGTTCAAGTGTTGGTGCCCATTGATCGTCCCGTGGTGTACATACAATACTCATGATTTTTCCAAAGGCACCTGCCACAATGTCTATATTTGTCTCGCCGGATTTTTCATATTCCTGCAGCTGATTTAATAAATTAGAGATTGCAAGGGATTTCTTTTCATATTGTTTACATTTATTTTTTAGTAATGAAGAATATGCCAGTTTGAAAATATTATGCTCATCGTTCCAGTCATCTAAAGACTTATAGTAGGCGAGAATAATATTCATATCGGCAACATAGTCTGTATATTGGCTGGATACCATAAGATGTTTGCTGAGAGGGTGTGAAATACACCGATGTCTCTCCTCGGTAATATCAGGTTCGTATAAACTGGTTAACAGTAGTGTTAGAAAAGTCATATCATATGTCAGAGAAATCTGTCCCACAATGCCATGTCGTTTCTTTAAAGTATGGCACAGACCACAATAATAACTTTTGTATATATCATATTCTTTGAATTTTAATTCGGGTTTATTGATAAGCACATAACCAAACATACTTTACTCCACATCTGCTAATGATTAACTTTTTCTAATAAATTTCGTGTTACACTTAGGACATTTAATTTCAATCTTTCCATGCCCTCTTGGAATTCTGATTTTTTGGGAACAGCCAGGGCATTTAAAATACTTATAATATTTTTTTTGTTCTGCATTCTGAGTATTATTGTATGTGGTGCTGCCGTTTTTTCTTTTAAACCTGCTTATAAATTGGAGATATTTTTCATTTTCTGCAGCTCTTTTATAAATATTTTTTGAAAACATTCTGTAATAAGTAAAAACAATTAATACAAGAATGAGTAGGCTTAAAATTTGTGTTCGAATAAACATTGATAAAACACATAGTATGAAGACTATTAATATTATAAAACGTGAAAACTGGTCTACACCGTATCTTCCATACATAAAATTTGTAAACTTATTTCGCCAATTCATAAAATTTACTCCTAACTTAAAAATAAAATAATAAAATTAATATTATCTTTATTAATTAATAAATGCAATAACTAAAAAAATATTTAACAGTTAAGTCATAAAATTTTACAAAACGGACAAAAACAGCAACATAATTCAGTAAAAATCACATGGAAAACATAAAACGACAAAATACTGGAAAAAACATTTTTTTTATTTACTTTTAAATAGTAATAAGATAAAATTAGTGTGTAACGTATTTATGGGGGAAAGAATAAAAAAAGAGGGAGAGGAAATAGAATGCATTTAAAGAAAAATAGCTGGCTTAAGCATTGAGATTTTATACTTGTAGATTTACTATGTCTGAACTTTACTTTTTTGTTTGCTTACTGGCTGCGATTAGGATTTGGTAATATGTATGAGCTGTTTGAATATCGTAGAATGGTAATATTGGTAATGACACTTCATTTTTGTATTGCTTTTTTTACAAATTGTTATTCCGGCATTCTCAGAAGAGGGTATATTCAAGAGCTCAAAGTTGTAATGATATATAATGTAGAGATGATAGGTCTTATGTTTACATATTTGTTTGTAATACAGCGAGGCGGCAACTATTCCAGAGTGATTTTGGTTGGCTTCTTTTTTATGAATATAATAGCGATGTACCTGACACATATTATTCTGAAAAAGATTTATCAGGTTATTGAGTTAGAAAATAGCAATAATAAACCGAAATTGTTGATTTTAGCTAGTGAAGATAGAATTGAACAAGCGATAAATAAATTACTTAATGGTCCCAATAAGAACTATAATATTATCGGAATTGCCTTAAAAGAAGAAAATTCAGATAAGGAACAGGTAATGGGGATTCCAGTTGTTGTCAAGGGAACAGACGTTTATGAATATGCATGTAGAAATGTAGTGGATAGTGTTTTGCTCTGTATAGCGGTAAGCGAAAATGATATTATAGAGCGTGTTACAGATAAATTTCTGCAAATGGGAGTAACGGTTCATGTGGAACTTGATCTTTTCAGAAATGGTGTTCCAAACGTACAATTTGGACATTTGAATGATGTAGATGTTATGACTACCAGCATAGATCGGAAGAGCGTCGTGTAGGGAAAG
>CAOXUF010000100.1 GCA_948560485.1 uncultured Eubacterium sp. | reverse complement strand
TGGAACCCGGATGTGCTTCACGGTATTTTTGATACTGCTCAAATACCCGTTCCGCATCCCTCTTAAATTCTTCCTGTGTCTTTACGCCGATCCGGTACAGCACTCCCGTCTGCTCCAGTGTTTTTTCAAAATCTTTATAGCCTTTTGAAAGACGGTTCAGAGGGATTTTTCTCTGCCGCCCATTCTCCTGGATATAGAAAACGTATCCGCCGCCTGCCCGTTCAACCTGCATCCGGTTCCCCGGTATTTCCGCCCACCGGAACCGATACCCTTCTTTGCGTGAGTAGTGAAAGATCACATTTTCCATATCATATTCCACCCAGACCAGCCCTAAATAAAAAGTACGGTAAATAGCAAAGGCAACAAGGCCGCCAAACATGGGGACCCCTGCCAGAAAGAGCAGCCTTTCTTCCTGTGTTGCATGGGGATAGAGGAATGTTATGTAAAAGCAGATACCCGTCAGCGGAATGAAGAAAACCGCAAAAACCAGGAATGTAATAATTTTTGAAAACAGTCCTATGGTACATTTTTTCATATTTTCATCCTTTCACTATTACTTACAGTTTTAGACCGATACGAAAGACGCAATCCTTCAAAAGGTTTTCCAAGAGAAAAGTCTTTTGGGGCTATAAGAAACTGGATCGTCTCACTTGCCGGGAGCGGCACATCATATTTTTTCATCATTTCCTCTGCCACGTCTATGAAATGGACGCATCCGGATCATAGGCAACTGTATCAGGTGCCCATTCGCAGACCATTGTATCATTGTATAAATACTCTCCATCAAAGCACTCACAAGAATCATTTTTGTGCCGGACTGTGTATAGAGGTTCTGGATCTCTCTTACAATCCCACCCCAAAAGCCTCTATCTAAAAGCTGCCCTATTTTATCCATGTAGTTCAGCCTCCGTCTTTGTTATTTCTGCTTCTACTTCCGAAAGGGATTTCTGCACTTCCTGATTTTTGATTTTTGGCTGAATACCTTTCAGCAGGGCAAGACACTCCTGATTCCGTTGCATTTCTTTCAGCAAGTAGATTTTATGTACCGAAATATAATCATTCAGGGGAATACCACCATATACAAGCATAATGCCGGTATCGTTTTTTATCTTGGCCTCACACTGTTCCATCTCTTTCATATAGTCCTCTGCGCTGCCCCCGGACTTCCAGGCTGCATATGCCGTGTTCCACTGTGATACTACTTTCCGCTGGTGCAGATATACCCAGACGAGATTTATCAGAAACCATGTACCACAGACTGCGGCCATAAAGCCCAGAGTGAATTGCCAGCTTAATGTTACGCCAACCCAGCCCAGCCACAGCATCTCCGTCAGTGAAATAAAGAAAAAGAAGATTGTTTTATGATGCCTTTTCAAATTAAACTGGTTGATCTCCACAAGGAAGAATATTAGCGTCGCAAAAGCTATCACTACCAGAAAAGGCCGATACTCCTGATCTTTCTCCGGGTCAAACGCTGTTCCCAATGAAACCATGATGACTCCGATCAAAAAATTCCTGATAATTTTCCCTTTGTTTTTCAAGTAATCTTACCTCTTATATTAAATTTTTGCTGTGTCGTTCTACCACAACTCACAGCATATTTCTAGTTAGCATGTCCAACTTCATCTTATATACTTTCCTAATCTTTGTAACAGCCCCCTTTGCAGCACCATAAAGAAACTACCATGATTCCAACCAGAATCAATCAATACAAGTCCCTCTTCATCTTTAATCTTTACCTTCGGCTTTCATTTGTCTGGCCCCATTGACCGCATCTCTATCATATCACATAGGAGCAGAGAAAAAAAGTCCATAGCGGATCTTTGAACAGCCTTTGTAAAGGAACCTCTTTTCCTCTATCGTGATCTCTCGACTGTGGGGATAAGATCAACAGCAAAAAATGCAGGAGGCGCAATGCCTCCCGCACTTGATTGCACATGGATTGTGCATTCGTCTTCCTGCCCGTTGCTGTCCCGCACGGTGATCTTCCCATCCCGCATACGCAGGCTGTCAGACCTGCCCTCCTCATCAATCTATCATTAGCCATTGCATTAGTGGGAACCACTTTTGCCTTTTCTCCCTCATACATAATTGCCAATGGTTGGCTAATCTCTGGCGTTCCACCAATCACAACTACAGATGACTCATCACTGAGATCCTCCTGCGCCATTTCCTTTTTGATATAATTTTTATAGTCATCTTCTTTTCCGCTTCCCCATGCAACCTTTACAATCAAGAAAAAAGTGTTAAGACAAAACTCTGTCATACCACTTCCATTTCCTATAAATTACTATTTACTTCCATTCGCAGGATAAATATTCCCCACCGCCGTTCCATACTAGTGCTGAAGATATTCCTCCGCTTTCTCCATTACATACTTTTTTTAATCTTTCTGAAGCATATTTATATACCTTTTTGTTTAATTCAATTCCAATATAGTTTCTTCCAAATTTGTGAGCAACCGCTACTGTTGTGCCGGAACCCATAAAGCAATCTAGCACCAAATCGTTTTCATTTGTAGCTATTTGCATAATTCTATATATCAGCTGCTCTGGCTTCGGTGTATCAAATACATCTTCATCATATATTTCTAAAGCCAAAAGTTCTTGCTTGGCCTCTTTGGTTGAACCGGCAAATTCAACATTCCAAAGGGTTTCCGGAACCATACCAAGCTTTGAAACATCCAGTATTTTTTTTAATCTTGGAACTCCGTTGCCATCACTTCCGAACCAAATATTATTATTCTTAATCTCTTCTTGCATCCTCTCCTCATTGTAAATCCAACATCTTCCTTTCGGTGGCTTATGCTTCTTGCCTGTTGGCGAAACAATAGTATAGAACTGAGATTTAACGGCATGTCCAGCTTGGACTGATAATGTAACCGATTGCCAGGACCCTCTAGTATCATTGTCCGGATTTTTATATCTATCCAATAACTTTTGAGTTGCAGGCAGTAAATTCCTTTTCTTTTTAAATTTATTTATATCTTTTGCATATACAAGAACATACTCGTGATTGTTAGAAAATATTCTTCTATTTTCCCGTGTATTTCTTTTTTGCCAAACTATTGTAGATACAAAGTTCTCTCTACCGAAAATTTCATCGCAACATACTTTTAAATATGCCATTTCGGAGTCATCAATAGATATCCATATACTTCCTTCAGCACTCAAAAACTCTCTTAATTCTATGATAGTTGTGCGCATCTCTTCTAACCAATCGTCATGATTCTTAGTATCTTTATAAAACTTAAAATCATCACCTCTATTATACGGTGGATCAATATATATCAAGCTAACTTGATGCTCATATGTATCCTTAATGTCTTTTAATACCTTTTGATTGTCTCCCAGTATTAAAACACGTGGATTTAATATCTTCTTCTCAAGAAACGATTTTTTTGCTATTCTCACTGCTAAATTCACCTTCTGCATATAACTAATCTTTCTGCTTCGTAGTTAATTTCGTAATTATTATCCTGCCTATTAAACCTACTATGCATAAACTGTCCCGGTGATACTACCGACACATTTTTGTAATACTTCTGAGCAATACTTATAATATCTTCAATTGAAAGCAATCTCGGTGTAGCTCCACTATTTGCATCAAATGGAGAATATGAAAGTACAATTGAAGCTCGAGCTTTGCTTGCATACATGAATAAATCGTCAAATGCCCGTGGCGCTTTGCTCTTAATACAAAAAGGAGATTGGTGTCTATCGTTTCGATAAATTGCTCTACTTAATCCACCTTTCCCATTAGGAAATGTAGTCGATATTTGTGGATTATCGTGCAAGCAAATAGTCTCAAGAATATGATAATAACGGCTATAATGGTATCGCGTATAAGGCGGATCGGCATAAATAACCTCTACATGACCAGGCTGCAATCTTTTCAAAACTTCTATATAGTCATCACAGATTATTTCAAAATCATGCGTATTTCGCGGTAATTCTATATAGTATTGCATCCATTTTTCAAATTGTTCAAAAACATCTAATTCTCTATCAGACAAAATTTTTTTTGCCAGATTCTTTTTTAAAGAACCATCTTTATTTCTTACTTTTAATGGCTGAGCAAATTGCTTTCCAATAGTATTTACCACGTCAGTTGTAGCACCCATAAGTGCTGCCAACATTGCATTCTTAACCCTTTCATTTTGTGCAAAGGCATATGAAGAAATTGCATCAATATCAATAGCTTGTTTAAAAGAAAAGTACAATCCTCCATAATAACGCGTGATAATTGAATCCAAAGATTGTAAATCTATTCCCTTGGTGTCTTTAACCATAGCAAAAGCTTTTTCAAGAGAAGGGGAAAGATCCGTTTCACTATAAGGCAGATTATTTAAGTAGGCATACAAAGATCCTTTTTCAATAACCTCATAGATTGGCTCCAACTCCCTGGATAATAATGAGTCTCTACACTCGTCCTCATAAACAAGAATAGGCTTGTAAACTATCAAGTTGGTTCTTCTTGGTTCGGATTCTTTTATTCTGGCTATAATTCTTTTATAATCGAAATCTTTTGGCAATCCCAACAAACGTGCTTCACAGTACACTTTTGAATAGTTTTGAATATCTACTGCTAATACGTCATACTGTTTAAGCAAATACTCAGATACTACTCCTGAGCCACAAAACAAATCACATATTCTTCCATTTCCATGGGTAAGCTCATCTATATATTTCTTGATTGGAGTTAACATACGAGCTTTACTGCCTAGATAATGGACTGTCTTAACACTTGTATCCATATTTAAACTTTCCAGAGCCCAAGGCTTGGAGTGCTTGGTTTAATGGTGCTTACATCTGTGATAAATCTAGCAATGCCAGACACACCATTGGCTCTTTTCCATAATTTTACAAAACTATCTACTTCGAAGTATCTTGAATCTCCCGGCATCAGTAATTCATAAAGGAACGATCTTGTAGATGCCTCCGAGAAAACAACATAAGGTCTGTTCGTTCCGCTCGGATAAGGAAGTCCACTAGCCGCACTTATTTCAAACCGCCAATTGTGGCTAGCTACCGAAACACTTGGTCTTGATTCTGTAGCCCCCAATGTCCCTGCTGAATCAACGTTCTTCAGAAGAATCCTATAGGTACCACTAGTACCCCGAGGCGTAGCTCCAAAATAGTTTTGAAAAGATGCTTTATCAAAATTAATCTGCTTCCATCTAGTGCTTGCTTTTGGAATTTCAGCCACCAAAATTCTGTCTGTAGTAGAAACTGTCCAAACTGGGCTAATTGTTGGTGCAACTACTACTGGTTCTACGGTAGGAATCGGTGTTGCTATTATGGCTGATGACTTTTTAGGTTTAGTCTTTCTAAGCATAGACACAGTAACAGGCTTGCGTACAGATGTAGTTTGGGGCTGGGTTTTATACAACGCCAATAGTGAAGAATCCGGAGCAACCATCTTTCCTGCCGAAGATTTAGGTGCCGAAAATGATTTTGCTTTTTTTGCAGCACTTAGATTAACGGCATGATCAATAATCGGATCATTAATATCAAATATAAGATTATTATTGATCGAATAATCTAACCAATCCTGCCAGTCAATTTTAAGCTTTGTGAAGTCTGTATTATGTAACTCATTATATGAATACATTTCGATGTTATGATACAACCCACGCTCAGTCAAATTGCCCGATCCAATAATAGACAGGCCACCTGCCGTTGTTTCAAACCAAGTAATCTTAGGATGAAATAAATACTTTTTTGAATCATGAACATAACCGTATACAGTTAAATTATGGTAAAGTTTGCAATATGCTCTTAACCTTGTAACCGCCTTCGGATCAGTAATTGAATCAGTACCGACAACCAACTCATACTTATGAGTTTTAATGTAATCGCTAAAGTCTGGATCACCCAAAAACAAATCAATTCCATTCTCTTCTGCAAATGCAAAAGCTCCAGCTCCGTCTTGCCCCTTATTACATGCGTCAATCAGCGCTTCTCCAAGCCTCATACTTGCTGCATAGGTGGGGTCTTGAATCATCAATTTCATGTCTGTACCTCCATAATTATACCTTAATTGTTACTTATAGTCAACAGTTATATTCCCTTAAAGAAATCACCAAAAGAAACATTCAGAGCATTTACTATCTTCTCTAAACTTTTAAGTGAAATATTTCTTTTCCCCAATTCAGCTCCTGCTAAATACGTTCTATCTAGTTCAGCTTTTAAAGCAAGCTTTTCTTGACTCAATCCCTGCTCGTTGCGAAGTTGTTTAATTCGCTGTCCTACTTTTTCAGCAATCATAGAAAATACCTCCACATATCATTATCCATCACGTTACTTATAAGTCAACGGACTATTAGTAACACTTGCTGTTTTAAGATGACTTTTTTCATCACTTCTCTTGACTGCTCTCCCTTTGCCCCAGATATCCTTCTCAGCTTATGGTATTTAACACGTGATTTTGACATTGTATAGGTCTTGTCGATATCCGTTTTGCCTATGCACTGAAAGACCTCTGGGAACTCGGTAACTAATGCGTCAAGTTTTTTCATAACAGCTTTATCACGGGTGTAAACTGTCGCATGCGGATCCTCTGCATTGAAATTGATTACAGTCTCCTGCTCATATTGTGTTAGCCTAATGTAATTTCTGTTCGTCGCACCCGAGATTTGCCTCCACCTTTCTTCATATCCCAGCTCACGATGGGCACCTTTGGTCTTGGTTGTATCCTTCCCACTACTTGAGCAGATTAGGGATGTTCAACATTAGCAACGTGCGCCTTCAGGCGCACCGAAAAAAGGCGTCCATCATAGAAGATGTAACGCCCTTTGGCTAATATGTTATTCAAATTTATGTACAAAGCAGTTTTCTGCTGTTATGCCGCTTTCTGCTGTTGTCTCTGTGTTACATTTCCATCTTCCAATGGTCAGTTTCTCTTTCTATTTCCGCAATCTGTTCCGAATTAAGAAATCCTCTTATTTTTCATCTCTTACCGATCTTTCGATGTTAAATGTATAGGTTATTGTCTCCTTGATGATCCCGCCAAGGAGGTCTTTGAGGGCATCCTAGATGTCTTCAGCGGATTGGATGCCGTACCCTTCCAAAAGCTGGTTGATGATATTTCATTTTCCTTCTGTCATCTGTACTCTGTGTACCGGTTCCTTTTCTCTTGCCATAATAAAAAGCCTCCTATGATTTTTTATTTTATCATAGAAGACCTTTCAAAACACTATTTACAGAAAAAATTTCACACTCTCTGGAATCAGTACCGCACT
>CAOXUF010000099.1 GCA_948560485.1 uncultured Eubacterium sp. | reverse complement strand
ATATAAGAGGTTGAAGGATATTGTTAATATCAGATGGGCAGCAATTTTATCCGCAGTATTGTTTGGGGTATTTCATGGTAACTGGGTTCAGGCGCCTTATGCGATTATTATTGGATTGACAGCAGTTTTTGTATATGAAAAGTATAAGTCTATTACTGCACCGATATTATTGCATATGACAGTAAATATTGCATCAGTCGGAATATCATATATAGCACAAAAAATAAACGAAACACAGAATATCAGTACACAGCAGTTTTCTGACTGGTATATTTTAGAAGCAATTTCCACTTCAATGTTTACATTTTTGGTATTAGCAGTGATGACGGGAATTATAATAAATAAGATAGTAAAACCGAAGGAGGTAGGGGATGAAAATATTAACAGTAGCGATTCCATGTTATAATTCACAGGAATATATGGAAAAAAGTATTCGTAGTGCATTAAATGGAGGAGACAGAGTTGAAATCATTATTGTAGATGATGGTTCGACAGATGATACATTAAAGATTGCCAGAAAGTATCAGGAGAAGTTTCCTGATATTGTTAAAGTAATACATCAGGAGAATGGCGGCCATGGAGAGGCTGTAAACACAGGAATAAAAAATGCGACAGGACTATATTTTAAGGTATTGGACAGTGATGATTGTCTGGGGAAAAAGGCGCTGACAAAGGTCTTGGACTTATTGGAAGACATGATTGCAAAAGATGCAGGACTCGATATGCTGATTTCTAACTATATGTATGATAAGCAGGGAGTGAAACATAAAAAGATAATGAAATATAAGCGGGCTATGCCTGTTGGGAAAATGTTTGGCTGGGACGAACTTCATTTTGGTAAAACGCAGTATCTTTTAATGCATTCTGTTATTTATAGAACGAAAGTGTTAAGAGAGTGTGGAATGGTTCTTCCGAAACATACTTTTTATGTGGATAATATTTATGTATTTCAGCCATTGCCATATGTAAAGAACATTTATTATCTGGATGTTTGTTTATATAAATATTTTATTGGAAGAGATGATCAGTCAGTACATGAATCTGTTATGATTAAAAGATTGGATCAACAGTACCGGGTTACCAGATTAATGCTGGATATATATAATAAATCAGATATATCTCATCAAAACACAGATGATGCAATGGTACATTATTTTGATATGATGATGTGTGTTTCTTCTATATTGTCTATTTTGGAAGGGTCAAAACAGCGATTAGAGGATAAAGAAAAATTATGGGATGAATTAAAGATAAGTAATCCGGAGTTATACCGAAAAGTCAGAAAATCTGTTCTTGGAATAACGATGAATTTACCAGGGAAAGTAGGAAGAAAGTGTTCTGTAATTGGGTATAGCATCACACAGAAATTCTTTGGATTTAACTAGAAAATATAAACAAAACTGAGATTTTGATATTGTAAAATCTCAGTTTTATTTTTTTCGTTTATTTAAGAAATATAATACCTGATGCTGTTTTGGGTCTTTGATTTTGGGGGCAGGAAAAGTAACCTTTGCAAACCACCATTTAAATACAATAAAATATAGTATGAATGCTAAAAGAATACCTGCAAAAACATCAATTGCAGAGTGTTGTTTTAGAAACATAGTAGACAGACAAATTAAAACAGATAATATAAGTGAGATTTTCTTAATATGTTGCCTAGGGTGCAGTTCTTTCATGTGAGGACTTTTTACCAGACAAATATGTGCGCTGATCGTAGCAAAAACGTGAATGCTGGGACATACATTTGTTGGAGTGTCATTACTGTAAAGGAAATGAACCAAGTCTACGAGCAGATTATCTCTTCCTATTTCGGATAGTCTGAGATTGAGTCCGTTTGGATAAATGCTGCATACCAGCAGAGCAATCGTCATACCGGTAAATTCATAGGCACAAAGACGATAAAATTCATTTTTTGAATGATAAAATAAAAAAACAAATACGGCAGGAATATATAAAAACCATAAAAGATATGGAATTACAAACCATTCGCAGAATGGAATGATATCATCCAAAGCACAGTGAATAATATGTAATCCGGAATAATCCGCCGGTATCACTGTTTCTAATAATATGAACCATGGCATATAAATGAAAACGTAAAGTAAAGGCCATGCGTGTTTGTACTTTCGAAATTCTTTTTTTAGTTTGTACATAAGCTACCTTCATTAAATATAGTAAAATCTGTGAAAACTATTATAAAGTTCCACACAAATATAGAAAAATTTGATACAATAGTTTTGTTGTAACAGTTCAGCCATAAAAGTGCCAATTTGGTGAAGTCATTGTTTTGCGAATGTATGGGGTGAACCGTTGCATTGTGTTCAAAAAAAAGTATAACATACAATAAATAAAAAATAAATTGTAAATCAAAGAAATGGAGACAGAAATGAACATTAATCAGTTGATTGCAGAAGAGCTGCAGGTGAAGGTGTGGCAGGTAGATGCTGCAGTGCAGTTAATCGATGAAGGAAATACAATTCCTTTTATTGCAAGATATAGAAAGCCGGTTACAGGCGAGTTAAACGACGAGCAGTTAAGAACTTTGGATGAACGGTTAAAGTATCTCCGCAATCTGGAAGAGAAAAAACAGACAGTGATTGCTTCTATTGAAGAGCAGGGCAAGATGACTACGGAACTTTTACAGAAGATTCAGGATGCCCAGACAATTGTTGCAGTGGATGACATCTACAGACCATACAGACCGAAACGAAAAACAAGGGCTACTGAAGCGAAAGCAAAAGGTCTTGAGCCTCTTGCTAATATATTTATATTACAAAAGAGCGGCAAAACTCCAGAGCAGGAAGCTGAAGCATATATAGATGAGGAAAAAGGCGTTATGTCTGCAGCAGAGGCAATACAGGGAGCAAAAGACATTATTGCAGAGATGGTATCAGATAATGCAGAGTTTCGAAACGCTATCAGGAACACTGTTATGAGACATGGAGAAATTGTCTCGAAGGCAAAAGATGAGGAAGCAAAAACACCTTATGAAAATTATTATGATTATACAGAGGCAGTAAATAAAATACCAGGACATAGAATTTTGGCAATTAACAGGGCAGAAAAGGAAAAGGTTATTTCCGTAAAAATAGAGATGCCGGATGACAATATTATTATGGCTTTGGATAAGTCTGTCATTGTGGGAAATACCAATTTTACAGAAGTTTTAAAAGAGGCGATAGAAGATGGCTATCAGCGTCTGATTAAGCCTGCGATTGAACGTGAGGTGCGAAATACTTTGACAGAAAAAGCAGAGGATGGTGCAATTACTGTGTTTGGGCAGAATCTGAAGCAGTTATTAATGCAGCCACCAATTGCAGGCAGAACAGTGCTTGGATGGGACCCGGCTTTTAGAACCGGCTGTAAACTGGCTGTAGTAGATGAAACAGGAAAAGTATTATATACAACAGTTATTTTCCCGACAGCACCGCAGAATAAAGTAGAGGAATCAAAAAAGACTGTTCTTGAAATTATTGCGAAATACAATGTCAGTCTGATTTCATTGGGAAATGGTACAGCATCAAGGGAATCTGAGGCAGTTGTGGTTGATATTATTAAGGAATGCCCGACAAAGGTAGAGTACATTATTGTAAATGAAGCAGGTGCATCGGTATACTCTGCAAGCAAATTAGCAACAGAAGAGTTTCCAAACTTTGATGTGGGACAGAGAAGTGCTGCGTCTATGGCTAGAAGACTTCAAGATCCATTGGCAGAGCTTGTAAAAATCGAGCCAAAGGCAATTGGTGTTGGACAGTATCAGCATGATATGAATCAGAAGAACCTGGATGAAACTTTAGGAAATGTAGTAGAAGACTGCGTTAATAATGTAGGGGTGGATTTGAATACAGCATCTGCGCCGTTATTAGAGTATGTTTCAGGAATTAATAAGACACTGGCAAAGAATATCGTGGCATACCGTGAAGAGAACGGACAGTTCGCAAGCAGAAAAGAATTATTAAAAGTAGCGAAACTTGGGCCAAAAGCTTTTGAACAGTGTGCAGGTTTTCTTAGAATCCGAGATGGAAAGGAGCCACTGGATTATACCAGTGTTCATCCGGAAAGTTATGTAGCTGCGAAGGCATTGCTGAAAAAATATGGTTTTGCGACAAAAGATATTATATCCGGAGATGTGAAATTATCAAAAGAAATCAGAGATTTTGAGAAAGTATCAGAAGAAATTGAAACAGACGTTATTACATTAAAAGATATGATTGCAGAAATGGAAAAACCGGGACGTGATCCGAGAGATGAAATGCCAAAACCTGTTTTAAAGAGTGATGTTTTGGATTTTGATGATTTAAAAGAAGGAATGGAACTAAACGGAACAGTCAGAAATGTAATAGATTTCGGTGCGTTTGTGGATATTGGTGTGCATCAGGACGGACTGGTTCATATTTCAGAAATGAGTGACAAGTTTATAAAACATCCGCTGGATGCAGTGGCAGTGGGTGATGTAGTGAAAGTACGTGTGCTAAGTGTTGATAAAAACAGAAAACGTATTCAGCTGACCATGAAATTATAAAAAAGTATTTGAATAGAAAAACTGGTTTAGAAACTTCTAAACCAGTTTTTTGTAAATTCAAGAAATTGTGATGCCTGTGGGCTTAAAACTTTGTCTTTGTTCCATGCAATTACAAGAGTCCTATAGGCTTTTTCTGTTAGTTTGATAATCTTATACTTATCGGAAGCCTGCATTTCAAAAAGTTTTTCAGGCATTAGAGCAATTCCTTTATTTTTGGAAATCATATACCTTATTGCCTGATAGTCAGCAGTTTCAAAAACGACACCGGGGATAGATTTGTAATAAGCGATATAAGGATAGTCTGCTAAGTTACGAATACTTAATTCATTATATCTGCATAATGGATGTTCCTTTGATACAACAAGAACGATTTCATCTTCCATTAGTTTTTCATAATTATATGAACTCATATCATCAAATAACTGCATAAAAGTAAAGTCGTAACTGTTTTGTGTATTGTTGCTGATCTGATTTACAGATGAAACAAAAATATCCTTCGTTGATGTAAGAAAATCTGCCGTTAACATGGAAATAAAACGGTTTCCGGCCTGAATATATATTGAAATGTTGGATTGTATCGGAGGTTTGAAATGATGGACTGCATCGTCTATATTTGCAAGGGCAGTATTAACTTTCTCATAAAAATATTTTCCGTTCTCATTTAAAGAAATTTTCTTCCCGTTTCTGTCAAATAGTCTTACCCCCAGTTCCTGTTCCAGTTTACTGATTGTTTTGCTGATAGAAGGCTGGGGCACCAGATTCTTTTCTGCCGCCTTGGAAAAGTTTTCCAATTCTGCCGCATCACGAAAATATCTCAATTGTAGTAATTCCATATAACCTCCTGATAGTATTATTACTGTTGTTATATCGATAATAATATAAGAACAGTAATAAATCAATACTTTTAAATATATGAAAAATAAGGAAAATGAAACGTTTTTTATGTTTGTATATATCTTGGAAGGTATATATATATAACGCAATGTGTATTTCAGTATGGGAAAATTTTTTAATAAAATATAATATATAGAAACAATAAGAAGAATTATAGTATATCTAAGAATAATTCATACAGGGTAAAAGGAATAGCAGGGGAAAATTTATGAAGTCTAAAATTAAGATTTTTTTCATGATATTAACGGGTGTTGTAATATTGTTTTTTGGAACAATATTCAGTGAAAGTGGAACAAATGGTATTCTTGTGAATGCTGAAGAAACGCAGAAAGATGTTTTGTTTATTGGTAATTCTATGACTTATTATAATACGTTGTGTAATGTGGTACAGGGAATTGCCAGACACAAAGAACATAATATAAAATGCAGTGCAGCAACGAATGGTGGAAAAAACCTTATTTACAATGCAAAGGCAGACAATGTTGTTACTGCAATTAAAAAAGGTGGATATGAAGTTGTTGTTTTACAGGATATTGTAGGTTCTTTTGATAGTGACAGATTAATGGAGGGGGCAGGAGATATTATTTCAGTCATTAAGAAATACAATCCAAATGCTCAGATTATATTTTATGAGCCGTGGCCAATCCAGTCTACGCTGACAGGAAAGTACAGTATGCTCTCATATTTTACAGATGCATACGTTCAGGCGGGAAAAAAGTATCAGTCACAGTTAGCCCCGGTGGGAGAAAGTTTTTACGATATCTATGTAAATCATGGATTAAATTATTACTGTAAGGATGGAAAACATCCACAGCCTTTAGGAACATTTACAGCAGCTGCGACGATATATTATACATTGTACAATGAAACGTTTGAAAGCTTTACGGAAACAGACCAGACATACTTGAATCAGTTGATTAATAATAATGTGGCGTTTACTACAGAGGGAAAGAAAAATACATATCCTTTAAATATATTAAATCTGATTATGGAACGAGGTCATTATTATGCAGGCATCGTACGGGAAGTAATGACAGACAAAACAGGAAACTTAAAATATACATCTGTTTCAGGAGAATATGTTGATCCGGATGTTGGAATGAATCCGAACAATCTTGTGGCAGTTACAGGGACTGATACAGATAAAATGTTTTTCCAGAAGAGCAAAGGAAATCTGGCGGTTGGCTGTAAAGCATATGCATCCAATGAATTTCAGCCGGCAAAAAATGCTGTAGACGGAAATGAAAAGACCAGATGGGAGACAGAATATTTTAATCCTCAATGGTTATATGTTGATTTAGGTGTTGAAACAGAGATAAGAACAGTAGGGTTTATGTGGGAAGGTGCATATGCATCCAGATATTATATTCAGGTTTCAGACGATGCAAAGCAATGGAAAACTGTGGCATATGTGACAGCCCGGTCGAAAAAAACAGTCCGGGTTACATTAGATAAAGCATATAAAACCAGATTTGTACGTATGTATGGAACAAGGCGGGGTACGAATTATGGATATTCATTATACGAAATAGGTATATGGAAAGATGGAACAAGTTTTGTTGTACCAAAGATTAAAGTGCAAAAGACAAAAATAAAGAGTGCAGTTAAAAAGAAAAAATCAACAAAAGCAAAAATAAAGTTAAAGAAAATAAAAGGAGCTTCCGGTTATCAGATTAAGATAGGGATAACAAAAAAACTTAGAAAAAGCCGGAAGATTAGTTTTAAGAAAAATACATTTACAGTGAAAAAACTGAGAGGGAAGAAGCAGTATTATTTAAAGGTAAGAGTTTATAAAGTGTCAGATGGAGTGAGACACTATAGTAAATGGTCAGGAATAAAGA
>CAOXUF010000098.1 GCA_948560485.1 uncultured Eubacterium sp. | reverse complement strand
TGTTGCGGCAGTTATAATATAAAACTTATTAATAACACTATCGAAACTACCTATATTATTTGCAGTATATAACTTACCTTTTAATTTCGGCATTGGAACGATTACATTTGCCGCGGCTTTCACAGGTTTTGTTTTTTTCTTTGGCTCTTCCTTCTTTGGTTGAGCAGTCGTCTCTTCTTCTACATACCCTGCATTCTCATATATTAAATTTACTACCTGCTGATATCCCGGGTCACTCGTATCATAAGTATACTCACTATGATTTATATAATCAGAAACAATCTGGTCCAATACTTCCTTTTTTGCTGCCTCTGTCATCGAACCGTGATTTTCTACATACAGCATATACCGGCTCATAACGCTGCCATTTTCCACAATCTCTTTTGCCAGCATTTTTGAAGTGTCACTGATTACCTGACTGCTGACTTCTTTCGCCCTGTCTCCCGTAATCAGATTTACGCATTTTATTGCAATGTAAAGGCATAGAATAATAATAATTCCTTTCATCACTGATTGAATCAGCGACTGTGAAATCATCATGTTCGGAAACAATATTCGATTTGTATTTTTTCTCATTCCTCTTTGCACCGGATTACCTCACCTTTGTCCCACTTATATAATATATGTGAGGTTCTTTTACATTAGAACAATGCCTGTCTGCAAAATTCATTTAATCCATGTGCAATTGTAGTACTTAAATTTTGAACAATTTCATCTACATCCTTTGGCGTGACAAACATCTGCTCTGTCTCTTCCGATAATAGTTCTTCAAACAACTGATACTTTTCCTCATTTGTATAATCTTTAAATAAATTCGCTACACAATGATTGTTTGTCTTGGATAAGATTTTAATCAGATTCTCCATCGTATCATTTACAATTGTAGCTCCGCTGACTACCATCGGAACCCCTATTGCAATTACCTTTTTCCCAAGGCTTTGCTGATTCAATCCTTTTCTCTGATTTCCAATTCCTCCTCCCGGTGTAATTCCTGTATCTGTAATCTGAATGGTTGTAGTAATTCTTCTGACATTTCTCGCAGCCAGTGAATCAACTGCAATTACGATATCCGGATTTACCTCTCCTACAATTCCTTTTACTATATCAAATGTCTCCATACCGGTCTGTGCCAATACTCCGGGAGCAATACAGTAAACCTTTTCGCTTGGAAGAACTTCTTTTACCGTTCTTGGTCCAAGAGCATCCGGTGTAGCCTGCATATTTCCCAATCCAACAATCAATACAGATTTCACATGATCTTTTTGAATTACTTCTAATAAATGTTCTGCCAGTTTTGATGCAATACTTCTGCGTTCTGTTTCTTCCGGAGCTTTCAATACTCTTGATTCCATAGTGATGTAACTTCCTACCGGTTTTCCCATGGATTTTGCTCCCTGTTCATTGACAATATCCACGACTGTTGTATTCATATGAATGTCTTTATCATAATTATTTTTTATTTCCACGCCTTTTATTTCTACATTTCTTTCAAACCGTTCTCTCTCTTCTAATGCTAAGTCTGTATAAATGTTCTTCATATAGCCTCCTAATGTTATACTTTCATGAATTTAGTATTGACAATATATCTCATTTCTACTAAAATATTTTTTGATGTCTGCGTCGTAGTCCGCATATTCCAAAGGACGCAGGCTGTGAAACAGATTTCCAATCTCTCTCAACGGAAATCAAATTTTTTAATTATCGCGGAGGTAAGAAAAATGGCTAACATTAAGTCAGCAAAGAAAAGAATTTTAGT
The DNA here is from genome assembly GCA_948560485.1 of uncultured Eubacterium sp. Next base: position 5,560 of record CAOXUF010000098.1, on the reverse strand, counting down.
TAATCAGACAAAGTACGAAAGAAACAAAGCTATCAAGTCAGCAGTTAAGACTTCAATCAAAAAAGTTGAATCTGCTGTAGCAGCAAATGATAAGACTGCTGCTGATGAAGCTTTAAAAGCCGCTACAAAGGCTATTACAATGGCTGGTTCAAAAGGTATCTACCACAAGAACAATGTAGCTAGAAAAGTTTCAAGATTAACAAAATTAGTTAACACAATTGCATAGTTTCTATGAAATTGTAAAATAAAAAGAAGTTGTAGTTTTCTCTACAACTTCTTTTTATTAATCTCAAGTACTTTTTCTACTATATTTTATCAGAAGCATCTCCACTCCAATATTTTCATCCAAGACACCTTTTTTAATCATCTCTTCTGTTTTAACACTTTCAGTTAATGCCGACTTTAACTCTGCCACAGAAAAATTTCGACTTTGATTAATACTTTTACTGGCGATAAATCCTTGAACTCCCATAGCACTTGCAATCTGCTCTCTGCTCATACCTCTGGCGGATAAATCTTTTGCCTGTAATATCAGATGAAACTGCCTCGCAACCATAAAAAGAATACGCATAGGAGGCTCTTTCTCCGCAACCAATTCATAATAACAGTCTAAAGCCTTCTTTTGATTTTTTACTGATATTGCATCTACCATATCAAAGATACGGACATTTAATTGTTTAATACAGACAGCATCAATATCTTCTTTTGCAATAACATCTTTCTTTAAATCATAACTGATCAGTTTTTCAATTTCTCTAGACAATACTTCCATATCCGTTCCAACATTTGCGATAAGATATGACATATTTGCATTAGTAATTTTTTTCCCGTCACGGGCAAAAATTCTGGCAGCCCACATCGCTAAATCTTTTTCTGTCTGACGGTTAATCTCACAGATATGTCCGTTAGCTTTTACAGCCTTGTACATTTTACTTCGCTTGTCAACATCATGTTCCACAAACAAAAATACTGTGCTCTCTGGTATTTTACTCATGTATTCTGCCAATTCTTCACCGCCGCTTTTAAACAAACCGCTGCCGTCCATAACAATCAGTCTTCGCTCTGCAAAAAACGGAAAGGTCTCCGCCGTATCTATCACTTCATTCACATCAAAGTTTTTACCTTCATAAACTCCAAGATTCATTGTATCGTCGCCTGCAATTGCTTTGATGAGCTGATTTTTATAATTTAACTTTAAATACTCTTCTTCTCCACAAATTAAGTATACACTCTTAAATTTTCCTGTCTTTATATCATCTGTAAGAGTCTTCATGCTGTACCTCTAATTAATTTATTGCATCAAAAGTTTTCTAGACTTTTAATGTAATAAATATAACATTTACTACACCAATACGCAATAAATTGTATGTTTTAACCGCAAGAAATTTAAGAATCAAATAACTAAAAATAAAAAGCAGTTGACTTTTTATCGGGTAACTATTATTATATTTTTAAAGAAGTTGGTTTGTACCGTCTGACATTTTTGTCTCAAGGCGGGGTTCTCGCTTCTTTTTTTATAAATTAAATTCGATACTGTCTTCCTTTTTTATATTTACAATATCATATAAATATAATTTACCATTCTTGGTTTTCCTTACAACTAATGTGGCTAAATAAATATTATAATATCGTATAAGATTATCCTCAGATACTACTGGTAATGCAAATCTTGATAAATACCTGTGCCATCCATATTTTGCTTTGTTCTTATTTTTATCTTTATAATTAGGTGTTTCACTTGTTTTTCTAGATATCTTGACCATTTCTTCTACTCCCTGTACTGCATTTGCTTTTGCTTTTGCATAGGCACCATGTGTCTTCTTTGTATCCTCTGAACCTTTATATTCATCCGGGAAATCGGAAGCAATATGTATTAATTCTTTTGTTTCTGCTACTTCAATTATTTTTCCAATATAACGCTTCAAATATTTCTCAACTTCATTCCACGGCAGTTTCTTCTTCCATAAAATAAAATTTGATTAATAACTACTATTTTTCTTCCTTTTTTATCTAATGCAAATTGTACCGATTTCTTTCTCATTTTTACCTCCTGATTTCAATATTTCATCTAATCTATTACACGTTCAATCCCTATTGTCTCCCCATCACTACTTACTGTAATACAACCATTTTCATCTGTTCTGAATATCTGACTTCCACTCTGCTTTAATCTTTTTAGCGTTTCATCTGACGGGTGTCCATACATATTCTTTTCCCCTACAGATATCATGCTGTACTTTGGTTTAGTCCACTGCAGAAATTCATCTGATTTAGAATATTTTGAACCATGATGTGCCACCTTCAATACTGTATAACCATAATCTAATGATGTCCGCAGTTCTCTTTCCTGCTCTGATGAAATATCCCCTGTAAAAAGCATGGAAAATTTATTATATTTCAAGCCTAATACTGTAGAATACCCGTTTCTATTATCTGCTTTTGTCTCATCACAAGGGTGAATACACTTCAATTCTACCTTTCCAAATCTCATGAAATCACCTTTTTTGATATACAAAACTTTTACACCATGTTCTTCTGCTATCAGCACCATCTGTTTATAAGCATCATCTTTTCCCACAATATCAGGGAGTACCAGATTCCTTACTTTCACTCCATAATGATCTGATTGCTTTAACATCTCAATTAAACCACTAATATGATCTGTGTCTGCATGTGTCATTACTGCATAATCTATCTCTGATATACATTCTGCTTTCAGAAATGGGATGATTCTATTCTGCCCAGCCTTTTTTACATTGGTACTTCCACCATCAATCGTAACCACAATATCATTTGGCATTCTAATGACGATACCATCCCCCTGCCCAACATCCAGTGTACTGATTTCCAAAACTTCACTTTTTATAAAAAACTTTTTCGCCGGGTAAAAACAATAAATCAACAAATTCATTAAGAGTACAACAATTCCTAAAAGAATAGAAAACTCCCTTCTCCCCTTAATACTTTTTTGATTTGCCATGTACTCCTGTATCTCCATTCCTTTCTTTGGAATTTCGATTAATTTCTTTTCACGCTCAAGTTGATATTTCTTTCTTCTTTTCTCTAAATAGTAAATAAACACTGTAATAACCATATAGTAAAAACAAACGATATATAAACTAGTTTTCCCCACAATCACATTCGAAAATGGTAATTTTAAAACTACATTACACAGTTTTTCATAAAAATCTAACACATAACATCCTGGCAAAATAACTATTTTCGCGATACCTGCTCCAATGAACGAAACCAAAATCCCGGCAGCTCCGGACGTTACAACCACACTCATCAAAGGGATAATAACTACATTTAACAAAAACGAATATGTAGGAAGCGAATAAAAGTGATATGCAATCATCGGGTTCATACATATGCTTACTGTTAAGCTGCACAAAATAGCATTTCTTAATTTCTTCCCGCTTTTTTTTACGAAAGATTCCTCCTCAACACTTTCATCCAATTGAAAAATATACACAATTTTTTTCCATACAATTACAATACTTATAATTGCTGTAAAAGACATCTGAAACCCTGAATTCCACAGTACAAACGGATTTCCAATCAGCAATAATATTCCTGCTAACGAAATTGATGTTATATAATCATAACTTCGTCCAAGCACTTCAGAGAACATCTTTAATCCAAACATTACTAAAGCACGCACAGCAGCGATGCCAAGTCCTGATAATATTCCAAACATTACTACTGCTGTTACGGAAACTGCCATAGACACTCCAAAACTAAAACGCCTTCGAAATAAATTATAAAGAAACATTCCGATAATGCTGATATGCAGACCACTGATTGCCAGAACATGCGAAATTCCTGACAGTGAATATAATTCCTTTAACTCTGCACTCATTTCTGATTTATCTCCCAAAAGTATGCCCTGATATATGATACCTTTGTTATTTAGAGCTTTTAAAATCCCCTTATTGCTATTGCATATAACATCCAATTTATCCGTTATACTATTTTTTAATTCATATAATTGCTGCCTGATAAAATCATAGGCACTGTCTATAATCTCTATTTCTGTTGCGTTGACTGCTATATACACTCCAAGTGTCATATAATATTTTTTACTATCAAAATTTCCTTTATTTCTTGCTGCAGAAAACTGTTTTAGTTCTCCGTTAACCTGCACAATATTTCCTATCTTTACTCCATGAATTTCATCTGTATAGATTATTACATGACGATACACATTACCCTTAATTTCTACGCAATCTAAATATAATGAAACTCCATACTGCGTCTTTAATATCTTACTAACTCTTCCTGTTATCCGTATCTGCTGCTCCACGAAACGATATGCTTTGTCCCTCTCTTCTATTTCATGGCTTGTTAGCAAAACCCCCATTACACAACCTAAAAAAATCATCACGAATACAGCCACCTGTTGTTTCGTGATGATTTTTAAAATAAACAATATTATAGGCAATAACCAAAGTATGCCTGCCATATTACACACAGTTATAAATTCTCCAAGTACAAAAGCCAAAAACAAAATAAAAATTGGTCTTTTTATAACTGTTCTCCTTTTATTTAATTTCTATATTTTCTATCTCTTCTATTTCCACGTTTCCCACTTGTTCTATAATATCCAGATTTCTGATAAACGGATGTTCCAGAGATATTTCATTCTTATATTTTATGGATGTTTCCCCTTTTACACTAATTTGAACTTTGTGTACTTCATCCAATTCCGATAAAGTATTTACGATAGAATAAACAACCATTTTTCCTGACACCTGACTCTGCTCTGTTAAGAAATTCTCGTCAAAATCAACGTAACAAATGTTATTTGCCGTAACGACACTTAATACCTTTACTTTCGGGGATACTGTAAATGTATACCCCTGCATTTCAGGTCCCTTGATTAACTGATTGAGAATAAACTGTTCTTTTGTGCGCTCTCCATAAGAAGCATTATGCAATTTATATTCTTTCAGTGCTGTTCCGTCTTCATTTGCAAAATACATTACAAAATCCATTGCCGGTTTTTCTTTTTGATCTCCAATATCTGAAACAAAATCTGATTCATCCATTGCATTTAAAAATTTTCCATCTTTCCCTTTACAAGGCTCATTATTGACTGTAAATGCAACATACTCCACATCTTTAATTTTGACTAAGGTCAGCACAACTGCTGCTCTGCACAACAATTCTTTTTTAGGACTCAATTCATAATACTTCTCGTCAAAATCAATCTTTGCAATTCCATCTACAATACTATATCCCTGCACAGATACTTCCTCAGGAATTGCACTGTTATTGCCTTCTAAATCCCCTGACTTCGTCAATCTTCCAAGTAACTCTTCAACAAGCTGCTCTCCTCTATCATTATTATTCTGGTATTTTTCTGTAACCAGTTTCTCATTTGAGATATAATATATATCCATGCCTGATGAATTGCCTTTATGATCATCTCCACAGCCTGTACACACTGAAATTATTATACTTATTATTAAACATATTAACCATCGCTGTTTTTTCATAAATGTACCCTCTATGCTATATACTTGAGTGGAATTCTCACAATAAACGTTGTTCCTTC
>CAOXUF010000097.1:4373-7356 GCA_948560485.1 uncultured Eubacterium sp. | reverse complement strand
GCCAGCTGCGGGGTATCATTGCGGGAATAAAGAATTGATAAGAACCTTGCTCAAGAAAAAGTACTATGCACTGTTTCGGGAAAGTTTATCGCAGGTGACGGACGAAACGAAAGTGTGTGTCAGGAATACCCTCGAAGTGATTTCCGATAAGAGGCTGCAAAAGCAAAGGGATGAATTGATTGAATGGATGAATACGCATTGAATAGAAATTTTATGCCCTCAATTCGATCAATGCCTGCATGGATTATCTAAAAAACTCATAATGAACAGACGATGGCATTAGAACTACTTTGTCTTACCACCATAACAGAAGGACGCTGATGTAAGATAAGCGTCCGCTATGTACCTGCCTAAACCATTTTGCCGCAAAAAGGGACTGCCACCAGTAAGACATCTCTCTTGCAGGTGACGGTACTCCACTGCGGACTGCCGCCCGTCAAATGAATATAGAATAGAAAAAGACTGTGAAATGCTATCAGAATCGAAAGGGCCTACCATTCTATCCCCAGCGCTTCTACAATAATCGCCCCAAACAACCCGTGAATGTTGGTTGCCTCCTCCGTTCTTCTCTGATCTGCCACATCATGAAGCAAAAATACTCTCTCTATATCAGCATACCAAATTTCCCCACCTGTGGTACTGTCATTATTGTATCCAACACTGGCTCCTTCCGAGGTATTGATAACATAAGAAAGCTCCCGTACATGAATCGACAGTCTGCGGTCCAAAAAATTCCGAAACCAACTCTTCGCTGTATCTCCCGAATTGTTCCGGATGACTAACGGCCGTACTTCCTTATATGGCTGCGAAATATCCATTTCAAATCTTCGAAGGGTTTCTCTCTTTATCCGTTCAGTATCCTTTTTCGGCACATAAAGCAATCCATTAGGGGCATAATCTCTATAATTATTATACACGATGTGAATCTGTATCGCCTCAATATGGCATGTCCTGTCCCTTCTCATCTGTGGGTACTTGCATCATTCCATATGAATCCATTCTTTTCTGCGCATCTGCCAAAATCCTCAGATAGGAATTTACCTTTCACGCCATTCCAAAGAAAACCTCCAAATCTGTTTAAACCTAGAGGCATTACTTTTACCGTTTTATTTTTTACTGCTATCCAAATATCCCCTATTTCTAGATAATAGCTGTTCACCGCTCATTGTCAGAATATGGTCTAAATGTTTTGCCCAATCCTTCCTGGTCATAGCCTGTTCCCGTTCTGTCTGACGCTAAGCAAAATCCAAATATCCTGCAAATGTGGCAAGCTCCATAAATTCCTTCGCCGCATTCGCCCTTGCATAAATAACTTCCGCCGGGCAGGCGTATCATGTCACACTTTATTCTCTTATTAAAGTATACAAATTGCTACCATTCTCATTCACTCCATTATAATATGTAGTATGATTCATCTCATAATAAACCGCATAAGTTATTCCGCCGCCACCATCTCGCGTACCCAGTATTTCTATCTCTCCCACTGTAGGCACTGTAAATGTTACCGGTGTATTTGTAATCATAAATGGATCACATAATGGAGAGCCATTTACAATAACCTGTACATAGTCACCATCCTCAGCTGCGTAATCCCACACATACAACGTGGATTCACTGTCATCAGAATTATGGGTAATTGTCACATCTCCACCAACATAATTTTCATCTCTTGCAAGAAGCCTTGTGCCTGCAGCCAAAGAAGTAGACATGTGTGTTTCCAACGCCCTTACGGCATCTTCACTTGTGACAACGGACTTGCTTGTCTCACCCATGCTGTGGATTATCATAGATACTACACCAACTGCAAACACGATCCACGCACTTTTCTTTATTCTCTTTGTGAAAGCAGACTGTTCTTTTTTTGCAGTGTTTTTTCCTTGTTGGTTGATTTCCGGAATATATTCTCTTTCGTCTTCTAATGGTGTGTACTGATTTGATGCAGCACCTTGAGGGGCATTTCTAATATCTTGTCTATTTGAATCTTCTCTTATTTCATTCACAGTCACACCTCTATTCTACTCTGTCATATTTATGAAGTACCATTGGATTTTTCTTAAGGTATATGCACATCACAATGCGGCATATTACAACCTGAAGAATCATAATGATAATTGTTGCAGCATGTCTTGATGTACTGCTAACCTGTAATCCCTTTGCCAATATTGCTTCTGCAATCGATAATATAAGAAGATCCATAGTCATTATCGTGCTCAAAGGGTAGAGCCATGGAAGTTTATAATAACATCTCCTAAAGGCAGGCACCCACCCTGTAATTCCAAATACTAATCCGAACAAAAACAAAAACACAAAACCAATCGGTTCTGATGAAAAACCAAATTTTAACATATCAACAATTTCTCCAAAGAAAATACTCAATATTGCAACAAACATGATCAAAAGTGTCCATATAAGCACACCAAAGAACCATAAGACTGCAAATATATTTGCTATTATATTTTTCATCCTTCTACGCCTCCTTAATATCTGTTTCTGTAATAATCGTGAGGTCTTCCCTTGTCAGTTCTGTTACGTTACTCAATCGCAAAGCCTGATTATTCAATGAACGCTCAAATACGTTTCTGACATATCTTCCATTGCCAAATTGTTTGTCTGCTTTTGCAATATCAAGTTTATATCTAAGCGCTGCCTTTCCATCCTCACTTAAAACATACCCCTGAGCAGAATATAGACCATCTGCTATCTGCAATAGTTCATCGGTTGTGTAGTCCGGAAATTCAATAATATTAGCAAATCTCGACTCTAACCCAGCGTTAGCCTCAAGGAAGTGCTGCATGTCATCGCTATAACCAGCCAATATTACAACTAATCTGTCCCTGTTATCATCCATCATTTTTACAAGAGTATCAATTGCCTCCTGTCCAAAATCATTTTCACCCCCCTGAGCAAGTGCATATGCTTCATCAATAAACAGAACACCACCCAACGCAGTTTCTATAACTCCCCTTGTCTTAATCGCTGTCTG
>CAOXUF010000097.1:0-4363 GCA_948560485.1 uncultured Eubacterium sp. | reverse complement strand
AAACCTGACCTGTCTGTTTCTACCAACTTATTGGTCTGAATAACATTCATATTATACAGTACATCTGCAACCGTTCTGGCCATCATTGTCTTCCCGGTTCCTGGATTACCTGCAAATATCATATGCATGGTCTGTGCTGTATCTGTTTTCAGCCCCGCTTTTTTTCTTTCCTCCTGTAGTTTTAATCTTGCGTTAAGACTTCTTATGTATTTCTTAACCGATTCAAGACCTATCACTTTGGAAAATTCTTTTTCCAAATCAAAACCTACAACATCTGTTGAATCCGCCTTTACATCTGCCGAAATAATCACTGTCAATTCATTTTCTGTTACGTCTGTAGTCGCAATTCGAGAGCTTTGTTTCCGTATAATATCTTCGACAAAATTTCTTACCATACGCCCATTTCCTGAAGATGCATTCGCATGCCGTTTTAATTTAATTATTTCTTCCTCAATTATCCTGTCCGCTCCTTCTGCCAAAGTGAAGCCTCTCTTGCTAATCATTTGTTTACTGATATCAAACATCTCTGCTGCTGAGTAATCAGGAAAATCAATTTTTAAAGGAAATCTTGATTCCAAACCAGAATTAGATTTCATAAAATCACTCATTTCCTTACTATATCCCGCCAGTATTACAATGATTTCACCTTTATGGTCCTCGATCAGTTTAACCAACGTATCAATACATTCCTGTCCAAAACTTCCTCCACCATTTGTAATGGAATATGCCTCATCAACAAACAGAATACCACCAATTGCAGATTTGAAAACTTCCTCTGTCTTTTTGGCAGTTTGTCCTACATACGCCGCAATCAAGCCTGCTTTATCCGTTTCCACAAGCTGACCTTTTTTCAAAATGCCCATAGATTTAAACATATCCGCTACAACTCTGGCAATAGTAGTCTTACCAGTACCCGGATTACCTGCAAATATCATATTTAGTGACTGTGTTGTATCAACTTTAAGATCTGCTTTCCTTCTTTTTTCTGTTGCCAAACACATTCTATATTGTGTGCGTACAAAATCTTTTACGGATTTCAGTCCTATGATACCTGCAAGCTCTTTCTCAAGGTCAAAGTTCTTAAGTTTGTCCTCTCCCTTTATATCTTCCGGTATTATTAAATTCGTATCTGCTTGCTCTACATCTTTTTCAACAACACGTACTGACTGTCTACGAATAATCTCATCGATAATATTCCGAACCATTCGACCATTACCGGCATTAACCGATGCATACTGCTTTTGGTCGGCAATCTCGTCTCTGAAAGCTTTTATGCCATCATTCTCTAAACGGAACCCTCTGGATTCAATCATTTTAAGGCCAATCTGATATAATTCATTTGCAGAATAATCAGGAAATTCTATGAATAACGGAAATCTAGATTCAAGACCAGAATTTGCTTTCATAAAATATTTCATTTCCTTACTATAACCTGCAAGAATTACGACTATCTCCCCCCTATAATCTTCAATAAGCTTTACAAGCGTATCAATGCATTCCTGCCCATAGCTGCTTCCGTCATTGGTAATAGCGTACGCTTCGTCAATAAATAATACGCCTCCCAACGCAGACTTAAACACTTCCTCTGTCTTTTTTGCAGTTTGTCCTACATATTCTGCAATAAGTCCCCCTTTATCAACTTCAACTAACTGTCCGGATTTTAAAATACCCATCGAATGGAACATTTCAGCTGCCACTCTTGCCATAGTAGTTTTTCCAGTTCCCGGATTACCAGCAAATATCATATTTAGTGACTGTGTTGTATCGACACTAATATTGGCGTCCTTTCGCTTCTTATTCGCCTGAATCATTGTATATTGGGTACGTATGAACTTTTTAACCTCTTCCATTCCAATAATTTCCGCCAGGCTCTTTTCAAGGTCAAATTCTACGATTTTATCAAATCCAAAATCTGAATCAATAAGCTCTTCCATATCAGCAGTTGAATCATTTACAATTCTTTGTGACTGGTTAAGAATAGCGGATTCAATTAAATTCCTTACCAGTCTTCCGTTTCCACTATCATTCTTACCTTTAATCTGATGTTTTTCGAACAGATGACGTAGTCCTTCTTCGCAATTGCCATTAAGCCTATATCCCTTGGATAATACAGTTACTTTTGCAATTTCGTACATTTCATCAACTGTGTAGTCTTCAAAATGCACAAGATTGGGAAATCTTGATTTAAGACCGGAATTCGCTTTTAAGAAATCCTGCATTTCATCTTCGTATCCTGCCAAAATTACTACAAGATCATCCCTGTTGTCTTCCATGCCTTTTACCAATGCGTCTATTGCCTCTAAACCAAATACATCATTTTTATCTCTGGACAATGAATATGCTTCATCAATAAAAAGGACTCCGCCTATAGCACTTCTAATAACATCAGTGGTTTTAACCGCAGTATGACCTGCATACTGTCCAACCAAATCTGCTCTTGTCACCTCGCACAAATGCCCAGATGAAAGCATTCCTATTGCTTTCAGATATTTTGCAACAATACGAGCAATCGTAGTTTTTCCGGTTCCTGGATTACCCACAAAAATCATATGCATTGAAACATCCGATTTTTTCAGACCTTTGCCTTCTCGCATTTTTTGCACCCTAAAATTAGTTTCCAAATTTAAGACATAATCCTTTACTTTTGCTAACCCGATTACCTGGTCAAGCTCTTTACGTGCTTCCTCTAGCTCCAGTGCACTATAGTTCTTTAAATACTGTGATGTCTTAATAACCTCCCCACCTTTAAGAACAACACAATATCCATCGTAATAGGTCAGATTTACACTTTCATCATCCAATAACACTTCCTGCAACTTCATCTCAGATAATGTCTCATATATATGGTCATCAATATGCTCTTCCAGCCCTCTGACTCCTATACTTGCACTATACTTGCTTCCCAAAGCTTCAACGATTAAATCATCAAACTCTATATTGACGTGCAAATTCTTCTTGCATTTAGCATCCAGCTTGACGCACAACGTATAAGCCAGGTCTTTTATCTGGCTATTTTCGATTGGATCCAGTGTAGTAATATCTCCAATCTCTTTTACGATTTTATTTCCAAGCACAGAAATAATCTTTGCCTGTGAAACTGTAGAAGTAAATATAAAGAATTTACCATTGGCTACAACTTCTGAAATCAGTTCTGTATTTAGAATCCCTGTAGCTTCCACCAGGCTGCCATTATTGACCATATATCGTTTCGTCAGCTTATAAACACCTTCTGTAAGTAATTGGTACATAATATCCAATTGTGCTAAAGAGGCCTTTTCTATATTTTCAAATACCACACTTTCGGTATTGGTGTTTAATGCTTTATATAGATCACTTAAAAACAACGCATTGGATGCATCAGCAGAATAATTAACCAAATTCACAATTGCAAGCTGACTATATCTAAATACCTTTTTCTCTTTCAATAGTTCCGTAATGCAACGTATTCCATATACTTTTCCTCTGCTTTCAGAACCAAGAATTAAAATAGTATTCTTAGGCTTAATATTATCAAAACCTCTTACATATGGTCTTTGGAAAGCCTTGCACAAAGCCATTCTGTCTTTTTCCGAACCAACCCAGTATTTCTTTAATTCGATTGGGAGATTATCAAAAGCATCATTTGCCCGATTCACTGCCTTTGTATCTTCCTTAGAAGGAGTATATGTTTTAATAGGTGTTCTATTTGACTGCGGTTTAGTCTGTGACGCGTTTTGCACCGGCTGTGCTACAGGCGCAGATTGCTGTTGTGTACGTCCTTGTGAATATGCTTGTGACGTTGCATTCGCATAATTCTTTTGCTTTTCGTTTTTGGCAATAAAACCTCTTTCATCTACACAGGCTTTAATTTGATATTCAGGAAATAAAAACTGCAATAGTTCTTTTGTTTTATTCGTCATCTTTTCTCCTTTTTGAAACAGAACTATAAATAATTCATTATGAGCCTGCGCCAATTGCTTACAGGCTGTAGGCTCACTGTATTTTTCTAACTTCTGTACTCATTTTAAAAAAGTATTACAGTTGAATTATTGCATAAAATTGCATATTTATCATACTCGTTTGAGCGAAAAATGTCAATTTGTATAATTCTCTTCCAAATTGACATTTTACTTGTTCCAGTTACAGCAGTTATTCCCATTCAGTGTTCTGCTTTTTGTCCTACCCTTGTTTTGCACCAGGCAACGCGGATGCAACGGTTTTCTTTCATTATATTATAATTTCACATACTCTATATAATATTTTTGTCTGATTGCGGCATCTTCTGTTTAGGCAAAACAATGCAAAAAAGTCAATCCACACAAGACACACCGCTCAGGCTCTTCCTGCTTTCAAAAAAAAAAAAAAAAATCGTTTCAGTTTGCCA
>CAOXUF010000096.1:2426-7462 GCA_948560485.1 uncultured Eubacterium sp. | reverse complement strand
TAACCGGTTCCGGTACAAATCTGCTGATATCCGCTCCGAAGTAAGCTGCCTCTTTTACAGTACTGGAACTTAAATATGCATACTCCAGACTGGTTGTAAAAAAGATGGTATCTATATCATCATCTAAAACCATATTCGTCTGTGACATCTGCAGTTCATATTCAAAATCAGTCACTGCTCTTAACCCTCTTACGATAATCTGAGCATCTACGCTTTTCGCAAAATCAACTAAAAGTCCTTCAAAAGACATCACTTTTACATTTGGTATATCTTTTACCACTTCTTCTAACATTTTAACACGTTTTTCTACCGAAAACAACGGAGATTTAGAATTATTATTCAAAACACTTACAATCAATTCATCAACAATTTTTGATGCACGTTTAATGATATCTAAATGTCCCAATGTTACGGGATCAAAACTTCCCGGATATATCGCTCTCGTCATACTATTCTCCACTTAACTTTAAAAAAATATGTTTATTCGTTTTATATTGTTTATCTCTGGTAATCTTAAATCCCAATTGTTTTACATATTCAAAATCTGTCTCCAAAGACGCCTCAACAATAATGATCGAATTTTCATTTATTAAATCAGATTTTGCCAAAAAAATCAATACATTTTTTTCCAAATCCTGATTATATGGAGGATCTAAAAAAACAACATCAAAAACCTCCCCTTTTGAAGAAATCTTTTTCAATGCCAAAAACACATCATCACACAATACAACAGCTTGTTCTTTTAAACGTGTTTTTTCTAAATTCGACTCGATGCATTGAACTGCCGCTCTGTTCTTTTCCACCAGCGTAGCCTTTTTTGCACCTCTGCTTAATGCTTCAATACCAATCGCTCCACTGCCACTAAATAAGTCTAAAAAATTAATATCATACAGCATTGGATTAATCATATTAAATAATGTCTCTTTTATTCTATCTGTTGTAGGTCTCGTATCATTTCCTCTGATTGTATTTAATTGTATTCTTCTGGCTTTTCCTGCAATAACTCTCATGATATCTCCCGTTTTTTATAAATTTTGTAGTTTGACACAAAATTAAAAAATCACTATACAGAAAAAAGGGACTCTATTTACAGTCCCTTTTATTGTTAATTAATTTTAATTATTCTGCATCTTCTTCAGTAGTTTCTTCTGTAACATCTTCAACAGCATCCTCTACAACTTCGTCAGCAGTCTCTTCTACTGTTTCTTCTACAGTCTCTTCAACTACTTCCTCTGTATCCTCTACTAGTTCTTCCTCTGGAAGTAAAGCTTTAATACTTAAGCTGATTTTCTTTTCTTCTTCATTAAAATCAACAATCTTAGCTTCAATTTCCTGACCAATCTTTAACTCATCAGCCGGCTTTTCAACATGATGTCTTGCAATCTGTGAAACATGAAGTAATGCATCAACACCTGGTTCAATCTCAACAAATGCACCAAAATCTGTCATTCTTGCAACTTTACCAGTAACAATTACTCCAACTGCAAACTTCTCGCTTGCATTTGCCCATGGATTTGTGTCTTCAAACTTCAGACTTAATGCAATCTTATCATCATTGATTTCTTTGATAAATGTAGTAACAGTATCGCCTACTTTGAATACCTTTCTCGGATTACCAACTCTACCCCATGACATTTCTGAGATATGTAATAATCCATCTGCTCCGCCGATATCAACGAACGCACCAAAATCAACAACACTCTTAACAACACCTTCCACAGTATCACCAACTGCAATCTTCTCAAATAAAGCTTTCTTTGCTGCTTCTTTTTCTGCAACAACTAACTGTTTTCTGTCACCAATAATTCTTCTCTTCTTTGGATCAAATTCAGTAACAACAAACTCAACTTCCTGATTTAAATACTTATCTAAATCTCTTTCAAATACGTCTGATACAAGGCTTGCAGGTATAAATACTCTTCCGCCTTCAACGTCTACGCCCAAACCACCTTTTAATATCTGTACAACTGGTGCTTTAAGAACTTCTTTATTTTCAAAAGCTTCTTTAATTCTCTCATTTGCTTTCTCTGCAGCAAGTCTCTTATATGATAAAGCAACCTGTCCGTCACCATCATTCACTTTAAGAACCTTTACTGTCAGTTCATCGCCTACTGAAATTACAGTTGTCAGATCTACTGGTGTGTTTGAGTACTCATCTCTTGTAAGAATACCATCAGCCTTATATCCAACATTAAGTACCGCATAGTCCTCTCTTACACTGATTACCTTTCCTTCAAGAACTTCACCATTGTGAATTGTCTTGAATGATTCATCCAACATTTGTTCAAAACTCATCTCTGACATTAAGAACGACCTCCTCAATAATATTCTTTGGGGTAGATGCCCCTGCTGTAATACCTATAGACTTCAATGATTCGACATTACACAAATTAAGGTCCTTTACTGTCTGTATATAATAAGTGTTATCACACTCATTTTTACATATGTCATATAACTTCTGTGTATTCGAACTACTCTTTCCACCAATTACAATCATAGCATCAACTCTTGATGCTATCTCTTTCGCTTCAACCTGTCTTACGTGTGTCGCATTGCAAATCGTATTTACAACATTTATATCATAACCCTTTTTATCTATAATTTCAACTAAATATTTAAATTTCTTGTAGTTAAATGTCGTCTGGGATACGATACACAAACTTAAATCTTTAAAGCGTTCAAGTTTTTCAATATCAGTATCACTGTTTATAACAATAGCATCTCCGAAAACCCATCCCTTTATTCCTTCAACCTCGGGATGATTATCGTTTCCAATAATCACAATCTTTTTTCCTTTTTCACTTTCTTCACGGACAATATTGTGTATTTTCTTTACAAAAGGACATGTTGCATCTACCATTCTCAAGTTTTGTTCATCAATTATATCACATATTTCTTTTGCAACACCATGCGAACGGATAATTACAGTTCCTTTATCAACTGCTTCTATTTCTTTTTTCTCATTTATTACCCGGACTCCCTTATTCTCCAAATCTTTAACAACCTGTTCATTATGAATAATCGGTCCATAAGTATAAATTGTTTTTTCACTGTTTTCTATTTCAGAGTATACACTGTCTACTGCACGTTTCACTCCAAAACAGAATCCTGCACTTTTTGCAACAATTACTTCCATTCATTACTCCATTATCTTTTCACAAGTTCTTTAATTCTTTCTACTACCTGATTAATATCCATATCAGAAGAATCAACTAAGACCGCATCTTCTGCCTGTACTAAAGGAGAAACCTCTCTATTCATGTCACGGTAATCTCTATCCTTAATATCTGCCTCAATCTCATCGATATTACATTCAACACCTTTTTCTGTAAGCTCTTTATATCTTCTCTCTGCTCTTGTTCTTGAACTGGCAGTTAAATAAACTTTCAAATCTGCATCCGGAAGTACCGCTGTTCCGATATCCCTTCCATCCATTACAACATCATTCTTTTTTGCTAAATCCTGTTGCATAGCAACTAAAATTTTTCGAACAGGAGAATACACTGCAATTGCACTCGTCATATTTCCAATCACTTCCTGCCTGATTTCTGTGCTGACATCTTCCCCATTCAAATATACTTTCTGTACCCCATTTTCATATCCGAGAGTTACTTCTACAGCATTGCATTTTTCGATAACTTTTTCCTCTTCCTCTGCTGTAATTCCTGCTCTATAGCATGCTAATGCCATCGTGCGATACATAGCACCTGTATCTACATAAATAAATCCTAATTCCTTTGCTACAATTTTAGCAATTGTGCTTTTTCCTGCACCTGCCGGTCCGTCAATTGCAATATTATACATAATCTCCTCCATATATCTTTTTAATAAATGCTGTTTCCTGCAAGATAACCTGTACTCCATGCAATCTGTAGATTATATCCACCAGTCTTTGCATCTAAATCTAATACTTCACCCACAAAATAAATGTTGGGACTTAACTTTGATTCCATGGTTTTCGGATTAATATCCTTCACTGAAACGCCTCCTCTTGTTATAATGGCTTCATTATAACTTCTTAATCCTGAAATGTGAAGCGGCATTCGTTTCATACAGGAAACCAGTTTTTCCCTTTCGTTTTTTGTGATTTCATGAACTTTTTTATAAGGATCAATCCCTGACATTCGAATAATAGGCATTATCATTTTTTTGGGCAACAGCCTGTCCAATGCATTATTTATATTTTTATTGATATTTTCATTAAAATCTTTTAATATTCTTTTATCCAGCATCTCAGTATCTAAAGCCGGTTTCAAATCAATGTAAGCCATAAAATTATGCTCTTTTAATTTGTCACAAATATAACAGCTTGCTGACAGAACCAACGGTCCACTGATACCAAAATGGGTAAACAGCATCTCACCCTGTTCAGAATAATACTCTTTGCCACTCTCATCAAGAATAGATAAATTAACATTTTTCAATGCAAGCCCCTGTAATTCCCTGCACAATTCTTCTTTGATATTAAAAGGAACAAGTGATGGATAAGTCTTTTCAACCTCATGTCCTAGTTCGTTTGCAAACCGATACCCGTCTCCTGTAGAACCTGTCGTCTGATATGAGATACCACCTGTTGCGATAATGCATTTATCCCCTGTTATTTTATCACTTTTCCTGCTTTTTAAAACGATAATATTACCAGTATTTTGAATTTCTGTTATTTCTGTATTAAAATGAATCTGTACTCCTACATCTTTCAGCATCTTTTCTAATGCCCATATCACATCAGAGGACTTATCACTCTGCGGAAAAACTCTGTTTCCTCTTTCTATTTTTGTTGCTACACCGGTACTTTCTATCATGGTGCATACATCTTCACTATTTAAGGTGTTATATGCACTGTATAAAAACTTCTCATTGCGAAGTATATTTGCAAAATGATTTTCGATACTGGAAGCATTCGTAATATTGCATCTTCCTTTTCCTGTAATAAACAGTTTCTTTCCTAACTTCTCATTTTTTTCATAAATATGAACTTCATTACCATTGTATGCCGCAGCAATTCCTGCCATCATGCCGGCGGCTCCGCCGCCCAC
>CAOXUF010000096.1:1182-2416 GCA_948560485.1 uncultured Eubacterium sp. | reverse complement strand
TAAAAATACCTGTAACCCTTTATAATATCAAAACAGTTTCTATATAAAAAACAGTTCAGCCACCAATTCGAAAATTCAAAGAATTTTCAAACTGTATTGGTTCCCCATATGATATAAGACATAGATGTCTGGGAGTATGCAAGCATCCTTCTGGACATCTATGTCTTATATCGCATGGCTGAACTGTTATACAGGATAAGCTCCGTTTTCTTTATCAGCAACACTTGGGTCTACCTTTGTCTGCTGTGCTTCTCTATACTCAAAGAATTCCTTTGCAACCTGTGGGAATAAAGCGTATGACAATACATCTTCATCCTGTATTTTCCACTGTGCACATTCTTTTTCAAACTTTTCAAGTGACGGTTCAATTAAATCTGCTGGTCTGCAGGTAATTGCCTCTTCATCACCGATAGCCTTCTTCTGAACTTCTTTATCGAAAGGCTTTACAGTCTGACCATACTTTCCTGCAAGTAAGTCCTTTGCCTGCTGATTTACCATCTTGTATCTCTCACCCATAACTACATTTAATACAGCCTGTGTTCCTACAATCTGGCTGGAAGGTGTAACAAGCGGCGGTTCACCAAAGTCTTTACGAACTCTAGGGATTTCCTGTAACACTTCGTCAAATTTATCCTCCGCTCCCATTTCTTTTAACTGGGAAACCATGTTTGAAAGCATTCCGCCCGGAACCTGATATAACAATGTATTAATATCTACACCCATAACCTTTGGATTCAGCAAGCCGCTCTCAAGACATTCTTCTCTGTATGGCTTGAAATGGTCTGCAACCTTCTTTAACAATTCCTGATTAAGTCCTGTATCGTAAGGTGTTCCCTTAAATGTTTCAACTAAAACTTCTGTTGCCGGCTGTGATGTTCCCATAGAGAATGGTGAAATCGCTGTATCAATAATATCACAACCTGCTTCAACAGCTTTCATATATGTCATTGCACCTACACCTGATGTGTAATGTGTATGAAGGTCAATTGGAAGGTCTGTTCCTTCTTTTAATGCCTGTACTAATTCTGTTGCCTGATATGGTGTCAACAGTCCTGCCATATCTTTAATACAAAGTGAATTTGCACCCATCTCTTCAATTCTCTTTGCTGTATCTTTCCAATAATCAAGTGTATATGCATCTCCTAATGTATAAGAAAGAGCAACCTGTGCATGACCGTTTTCCTTATTAGCAGCTTTTACAGCTGTCTCTAAGTTTCTTAAATCATTTAAGCAG
>CAOXUF010000096.1:0-1172 GCA_948560485.1 uncultured Eubacterium sp. | reverse complement strand
CTTTCCCATGGATCTTCTTTTAAAAATCTCAGTGAAGCGTCAAAAGTAGCACCACCCCAACATTCTACAGCATGATATCCAACCTTATCCATTGTATCAATGATAGGAAGCATTTCTTCTGTAGGCATTCTTGTTGCGATTAATGACTGATGTGCATCACGAAGTATTGTTTCAGTAATCTTTACTGGTCTTTTTTCTGCCATTTTATTTTCCTCCGATAAATGTTATGTTTCAAATTCATTTAGATTCCGAATATTGCCATAAAAGTTCCGGCTGCTACTGCAGTACCGATAACTCCCGCAACGTTTGGTCCCATAGCATGCATTAAAAGGAAGTTTGTCGGGTCAGCCTCAGCTCCTACTTTCTGTGAAACTCTGGCAGCCATTGGTACGGCAGATACACCTGCTGAACCAATCAATGGATTTACTTTTCCTTTTGTAACAACACACATTAACTTACCAAACAATACACCTGCCGCAGTACCTACCGCGAATGCAACCAATCCAAGAATAACAATCTTAATTGTACTCATATTTAAGAATGCCTCTGCCGAAGTCGTTGCACCTACACTTGTACCAAGCAGAATAACAACAATATACATCAGTGCGTTGCTGGCTGTATCTGTCAACTGTTTTACTACACCTGACTCTCTAAATAAGTTACCTAACATCAGCATACCAACTAATGGTGCTGTTGTCGGTAAAATCATAACGACTACAATTGTAACAATAACAGGGAATAAAATCTTTTCTAACTTTGAAACAGGTCTGAGCTGTTCCATCTTGATTTTTCTTTCCTTTTCTGTTGTTAATAATTTCATAATCGGCGGCTGAATAATCGGTACTAAAGCCATATATGAATAAGCCGCCACAGCAATCGGTCCCAACAAATCTGTCTGACCTAATTTACCTGCAAGGAATATGGATGTAGGACCGTCTGCGCCACCAATAATAGATATTGCCGCAGCAGCCTTGCCGCCAAATCCCATAAATATTGCCAAAAAGTATGCAGAATATATACCAAACTGAGCCGCAGCTCCAAGTAAAAAGCTTTTTGGGTTAGCAATCAACGGACCAAAGTCTGTCATTGCACCTACACCCATAAAAATAAGAGATGGCAGAATACTATACTCGTCTAATATATAAAAGTAATGTAATAATCCGCCTGCTTCA
>CAOXUF010000095.1:6297-7496 GCA_948560485.1 uncultured Eubacterium sp. | reverse complement strand
GTGACTGGAGTTCAGACGTGTGCTCTTCCGATCTAATTCCTCTATACAAAATGGAAGATATTGTGCTATAATTCAAAAGGCAAGCACAAGATATAGTGTTTTGCTAAAATAATACATATTTCGCGAAGATGTCCGTATTTAGGGCGAAAGCGCAGGATTTATATATATTTATTAAGGGTTATTTATCAGAAGGAGAGGAAAAATGGATGTAAAAGTACAGAAGGTCATTAAGAGGAATGGGGAAGAGGTATCGTTTGACGTTAACAAGATTCTTAACGCTATCAGAGCTGCAAACAAGGAGATTGAGCCGATTTATAAGCTGAACGAATATCAGATTGCAGCTGTTGGAAAAAATGTTACAGCTCAGATTGAAGCAGCACAGCATGCTGTATCAGTGGAAGATATTCAGGATATGGTAGAGCGTGGAATTATGGAAATGCGTGGTTATGAGGTAGCGCAGAAGTATGTTAGATATCGCTATGTACGTGAATTAGCCCGTAAATCAAACACAACTGACGAAGGAATTTTGGCTCTGATTGAACAGTTGAATGAAGAAGTAAAGCAGGAAAACTCTAATAAGAATCCTACGATTAACTCTACACAGAGAGATTACATGGCCGGAGAGGTTAGTAAGGATTTGACCAAACGTATTTTACTACCAGAAGAGATTGTGCAGGCTCATGAGCAGGGGATTATTCATTTTCATGATTCGGACTATTTTGCTCAGAAAGAGCACAACTGTGATTTGATTAATTTAGAGGATATGCTTCAGAATGGTACATGTATTTCTGAAACAAAGATAGATAAGCCACATAGTTTTTATACAGCATGTAATGTAACGACACAGATTGTGGCGCAGGTAGCAAGCAATCAGTATGGTGGTCAGTCATTCTCGCTCGCACATTTAGCACCTTTTGTTCAGGTCAGTCGTGAAAAGATTACAAAGGAAGTACTGGCTGAGCAGGAAGAAATCGGTGTACAATACACAGACGGGCAGATAAAGAAGATTGTCGAAAGAAGATTAAAAGATGAAATCAACAGAGGTATTCAGACGATTCAATATCAGTTGATTACATTAATGACATGTAATGGTCAGGCACCGTTTGTTACAATGTTTATGTATCTTGATGAAGTTCCGGCAGGTCAGACAAGAGATGATCTTGCAATGATTATAGAGGAAGCATTAAAGCAGCGTATGC
>CAOXUF010000095.1:0-6287 GCA_948560485.1 uncultured Eubacterium sp. | reverse complement strand
AGGTGTATGGATTACACCGGCGTTTCCGAAGATTATCTATGTTTTAGATGAGGATAATGTAACCCCGGATTCACAGTATTGGCATATAACAGAGTTAGCTGCAAAATGTACAGCAAAAAGAATGGTTCCGGATTATATATCTGCAAAGGTTATGAAGGAAATGAAAAACGGAAATGTATATACATGTATGGGATGCCGTTCTTTCCTTACAGTAGAAGACAGTCAGCGAAATGCTGACGGCAGCCACAAGTTTTATGGACGTTTTAACCAGGGAGTTGTTACGATAAACTTAGTAGATGTGGCATGCTCTTCTAATGGAGATATGGATTTATTCTGGAAGATATTAGACGAAAGACTGGAGCTTTGTCATAGAGCGCTGAGATGCAGACATGAGAGACTTCTCGGAACACCGTCAGATGTGGCACCGATTCTTTGGCAGAATGGAGCATTAGCACGTTTAAAAAAGGGGGAGACTATCGACAAGTTATTATACAATGGATATTCAACAATTTCTCTTGGATATGCAGGTCTTTATGAGATGTGTGTGAGAATGACTGGAAAATCTCATACAGATCCGGAAGCAAAACCATTTGCAATTAAGGTTATGCAGCGACTGAATGACAAGTGCAAAGAATGGAAGGAAGCAGAGAATATCAGTTATTCTGTATATGGAACACCGATGGAATCTACTACATATAAGTTCTCAAAATGTTTACAGAAGAGATTTGGTGTAATACAGGGGGTTACAGATAAGAATTATATTACAAATAGTTATCATGTGCATGTAACAGAAGAAATTGATGCATTCAGTAAATTGAAATTCGAATCAGATTTTCAGAAATTATCACCGGGTGGAGCTATCAGTTATGTAGAAGTTCCAAATCTTCAGGATAATATCGAAGCAGTTATTGAAGTGATGAAGTTTATTTATGACAATATCATGTATGCAGAGTTGAATACGAAGTCAGATTATTGCGAATGTTGTGGATATAATGGAGAAATACAGATTATCTCTGATGAAGAATCAGGCAAACTTGTTTGGGAATGCCCAAGCTGTGGTAACAGAAATCAGGATAAGATGAGTGTAGCCAGAAGAACCTGTGGATATATTGGAACACAGTTCTGGAATCAGGGAAGGACACAGGAGATTAAAGAGAGAGTGCTGCATTTATAAGATACAGAACAATAGGATTTAATAATAGTTTCTAGTGAATAATAATGCTAGAAACTATTATTATACCAATTTTTAAGGCAGGATTGTTTGGCGATGATAAAGTGAATTGGGTATAATTAGTAAAAAGAGAAAAGGAGTGATGATAGATAAAGTTGAAAAAGTATGTAATGTTGTCTGTCATTTTTAGTTTTATAATAGTAGCAAGTGGATGTGCGAAATCAGTAAATAAGTTAAATGAGCAGGAAAGAGATTATAGTGTGGCAGTAATGCGAACACCAAAAACTGATAGTTTATTTAGAAAAACAAAAATAGAGCTATATGACAAAGACTTAAAGTTAATCAAAGTGAACAAGTATTTATATGGAGGTGTTGGTAGAACAAATTGGGGATTGCCTTTTAAAGAAGGAAAATATGTTTACGAATTAAGCCTTGGTTATGGAGTAGATGAAGAAGACTGCAAGGTTTTACAGTTGAATAGTAAAAATGGAAAAATTAAAGAATATAAAGTGTGCAAACATGTAAATGACATATATGTTGATGGAAGATACATATATGGAATCGCTAATCTTAATGGAGACACAACAGTTAGTAGAACAACCATTAAAGACAACAAAATAGAAGAAATAGAAGTGAAAAATGAGATGTGTATGGAATGCTGCATATATAATGGAAGTTTATACAGATTAACAGATTGGAAAAATGGAAGAATATTTTTAGCCGAAGTTGATTTTGACGAGAAAGGCGCATCAGTTAATAAAATAGAATTGACGAAATATATTGACGAAGATACAGAGCCTTCATCATTTTATGACTACAAGGATAAGCTTTATGTACCTGCTAAGGAAAATTTGCTGTGCATTAAAAATAATAAAGTTAAGAAAACTAAAATAAAAGTTTTAGATAATACAAATCCACGATTATTAAAAGGTGTAGGAAAGTATTTGTACATGGCAGTATCCTCATTGTTTGCAGAAAATGATAATTCAAAAATTATTAAATACAATATGGATTCGGATAAAATTGAAGCAGAATATAATATTAATTCATGCATTCTTCAGTTTGATGTTGTAGGAACTGACTTGTATGTTATAAATTTTGATAATGAATTAGTGAAATATAAAATAGAAAAGGGAAATTTAATAGAAAAAAATAAAATAGAACTAGAAGTGGGAGACGAAGAATATTTATCAGCTATGTATGCAAAATAAAAAGGCGATTTGATTAAGAATTGAATATTTAAGTAAGATGTGAAAAGGGTTAAGGGATAAAAATGATTTGGTTCCTTAGTCCCTTTTTTATTGAATAATGTTTTGTTGGTAAAAGAAGATAGAGTAATTAATCAAATCACAAATTGGTTTAAGACAATGAATTTTTTAATATTGTTTTTTTGTAATAAAATTGTTTCATTCTTGCTTTTGAAATGTTATAATAATATTTAGTTTTTAAGTACGGAGAAAAAATATGATAATTAAACATTTAAAGGAACACTTTTTTAAGGAGTTAACCAAAGAAGAACACTTGGAAAAGATAAAGGAGGGGGCATTACCATATAACCGCTTAATGTCATATTATAAGTGCGCCATTATGGAAGTGGAAACGAAATTTAAAGTTTTAAATGAGCAGTTTTCTTTGAAATATGATGAAAATCCTATTGAAACGATAAAGTCCAGATTGAAGTCTCCCGATAGTATTATGAAGAAGATGAAAAAAAAGGGAATACCTATGAACACGGATGCTATTGAAGAGCATATAACGGACATCGCAGGAATCAGAATTATCTGTTCTTTTGAAGAAGATATTTATAAGATGGCAAAGCTTTTGCTGCAGCAGGATGATGTAACTTTAATAGAACAGAAGGACTATATTGCAAGTCCAAAAGAAAGCGGGTATAGAAGTCTTCATCTAATTGTTGAGGTACCGATTTTTCTGGAGGATGAAAAACGTCCAATGAAAGTTGAAGTACAGTTTCGAACAATAGCTATGGATTTTTGGGCAAGTCTGGAACACAAATTGAGATATAAAAAAGACATTAATCCTGAGTTAATGGAACAATTGGCGAAAGATCTGACAGAATGTGCAGAGCAAAGTGCGGATTTAGATCATCGAATGGAAGCCGTTAGAAAAAGAATCAAAAAGAAAAAATAGATATAAAGAAGATTAAAATATTCTAAATGAAAGGTTATGGGATGAACGGATTATCATTTTATCAGGAGAGATTAAAAGACGAAAAGGCAGTCTATTTTACTGAAGAGTATTATGATATTAAGAGGGATGGGACTGTAGATGTCAGTGAACAGTTACAGAAAGCTATTTATTCTGTTGTAGAGCAGCAGGGTTACGGTGTTCTTTTTGTGCCGGAAGGAAAATACCTACTCAGCAGGACAATCTATATGCCAAAGGCAGTAAGAATGATTGGATATGGAAAGAACAGACCGGAGTTTATTTTAAAAGACAATGCAGATGGTTTTGATATACCTCATCCTAAGCAGAAAGGTGGATTTAAATATCTGTTCTGGTTTACCAATATGATGCAGGAGGATGAAAATCTTATTGAGGATGCGAATCCGGGGACTTTTTATAGTGCGATATCCAATATCAACGTAAGAATGGGAAAAGGAAATCCTTATGGAGTAGCATTTCGTACACATTATGCCCAGCACTGTTTTATTAACCATATTGATATTTACGTGGAGTCCGGAATGGCTGGAATCTATGATGTAGGTAACGAGATGGAAGACATTTATATTAATGGCGGGCAATATGGAATTATTACGACGAAATGTTCACCGGGCTGGCCCTTTGTTATGGTGGATACCAGATTTTGTGGACAGAAAGCCGCGGCCATAAAAACAAGAGAAGCCGGACTTAATATTATCAGGACACATAGTGTCAATACATCAAAGTTTATTGATGTGGAAGAAGGATATTTTGAAAAACTCATTATTGAAAATTCCGTTTTTGAGAATATGGATATTTTGTTAGATATTGCTCAGGAAAAAAACGAACTTACTCAGATTAACGTAAAGAACTGTTATTTGAAGACGGTAGAAAATATTGTAAGATTTAAAGATACAGACAAGAAAATTGGCAGTGAAGATAATCCATGCAAATTAGAAAAATATATACATGGCGTGGTTGTCAGCGATGAAAATCCGGGAAAACAGTTCCATGATGAAATATACCGTTATTCCAGAGAGATTGATTATGATATTTTAAAAACAGATTTGCCTGCACTTTCTCCGATGGAGCGGTGGATAAATGCGAAGAAAGCAGGTTTACAAGGAGATGGAGTTACGGATGATACAGCAGCACTAAAAGCAGCCATAGAAAAGTATGAAGTAATTTATTTTCCACAAGGGGAATATATCCTTACAGATACGATTGCACTAAAAGAAAATACTGTTTTCATTGGAATGAATCCGGCTTCAACACAGTTGATATTAAAAGAAAATGCAGAGAAATTTACAGGTTTTGGAAAGGTCAGACCGTTTATTAAGACATCTAAAAAGAAAAATATTATGTTCGGGCTGGGAGTGAACACAGGAGGAAAAAACCCGAGAGCCTGCGGCGTATACTGGCAGGCAGACAAGAACTCCTATATGAACGATGTAAAGTTTTTCGGAGGTCATGGAAATCTGGTAAAAGGAACAGGTGCATTTGAAATGCCTTATGATGAAGGCAGGGCAAGAGATGCAAGATTAGACAGAATCTGGGATTATCAGTATCCGAGTCTTTTTATATACGGCGGAGGCGGTATATTTAAAGACATCTGGTCTGCCAGTCCATATGTGACAGCGGGAGTGAAAATACAGAATACAGAGGTTCCTACAAAGATATACTGTTTATCTTTGGAACATCATGCACGGTGTGAAATCAGAATGATAAATGCAAAAAACATTACGATATATGGATTTCAGAGCGAAGAGGAAAAGGCAGAAGGAGAGTTTGCTCTCCCGATAGAACTTCACAATTGTGAAAATATTACATTTGCATCAACCTATTGTTTTAGAACTGTATTTGTACAAAAACCATTTCCTTATTGTGTGAAAATATGGGATTGTAAAGACATCAGGTTTTTAAATGTACATAATTATTCTCAGATGAAATACACAATAGACAATTTTTTACTGGATGTGAATTCAGGTACAGAGATAAGACCTTGGCAGGCTTCACGCATTGAGATAAAAGGAAATGCAGATAAAAAACAAAGACTGAAAACAGAGACCGGAGAAGAAGACAAAAATAAATACAGTGTGGAGTTATTATATTCAGGATTTCGGTTCGCAGATGGCGGGTGTTGTGATGGAAGAGGAAATTTTTATTTTCTGGACAGTATGGATAAGAAAGTTTACCGTCTTGATGGAAAATCACTGAAACTTTCCATGATTTTTGAATCTCCATTTAAAATTAATTCTCTTGGATTTGATACGAGAGACAATATCATTGTAATTGGTGAGTATTCTATTCCAATGGAAGCTACATTAAATGGAAAAGAGATTGTGAACCAGCTTCCACCTGACAGTTTTGGTACTTCTTATGGATTTTGGTATGACAATCGTGCAAGTGTTGTAGCATTTACGATAGATAAAGACGGCAATATTGAAAGACTGGAGAAGATAAATATCGGAGATGTGGAACCGGAGCGGGTATTGTATCCGGGAAACCGTTGGAGAGACAGTACAGATTTTGGCGAGGTGTGTGAGTATAATCCAAGAAAAGCATTTATTGCACCGGATGGCTCTACGATAATACCATGTCATTACGATTTGATTCGTGCCAATAATCTTTCAAGATCAAAGCCAGGACGCAAGTTGTATTCTGTCGATGAGATGTACAAGCGTGTCTGGCAGTGTGACATTACAAAAGAAGGGATACTGACGAATCCGGTGCCGATTATAGAAGAAGGGGATTTTAAGGTTCGTAAGTTTAACCATAAAATATATGTAGGAGATGACAATATCAAAGTGTACGAAAATGGTAAGTTGTCAGAGACGATCTGTCTTCCAGAGCGTCCTACTACTTTTGATTTTGGAGGCGAAAAACGAAATAATTTGATTGTAACTACAAGGCATGCAGTATATTTAGTTAAGAAATGTTAGAAGGAGAAAGACAT
>CAOXUF010000094.1 GCA_948560485.1 uncultured Eubacterium sp. | reverse complement strand
CATAATTAATCCGTATTGGTCTGTATATGAAAGCCGCATTGTTTCATATTTCCTAATATCTGCAGGCTCAATAACAACACCAAAATCTATCAGACCTTTGTCAATTCTGTCGATAACATCATCCGCATTTCCACTGTATAAATGAAATTTTACATCAGGATGTTCCTGAGTAATTTCAGACATAACTTCAGCCAGAATATTCATTGCAAGAGTTTCTCCACCGCCAATGTATATATCGCCACTGATAAATTCATCCAATTGATGAAATTCGGCTTCTGTCTTATCCATAAGGGAAGTAATTTCTTCTGCACGTTTTCTTAGAAACATTCCCTCATCAGTTAAAGAAAGGTTTCTCTTTCCACGAATAAATAATTCTGCACCTAGTTCTTCCTCCAATTCTTTTAATTGTCTGGAAAGAGTAGGCTGGGTAATATGTAAATACTCAGCAGCTTTTGATATGTTTTCCTCTCTGGCTACTGCTAAAAAATATCTTAGTACTCTTATATCCATAAAAATCTCCATTCTAAGTATTAATCATTTGTCACTTGCCTTAATCTTACAATTGGAAAAAATTTCGTGTGGCAGAGTGTCATGTACAAAAATATATAATTCATTATATCATGCCCTCAGAGCATAAAACAAGATTTAATATAGGTATTATACAGAATGAATGTAAAGAAATATAATAAAATTATAAAGGAGGTTGTGAAAGTTGGATAAAAAAAGTCAGTGTACTATTTTGTGCTTACAGGATATCGGTTGCAATCAGACAACTATTGAAAAATATAGGAAAATGTCAAACGCAAATGATATAGAAGGCATGGTAAAAATGTTGTCCTGCATCAGATGCAGGGTATTAGAAGAAATACATGAAAAACAGGAAAAGTTGGATTGCCTTGATTATATTATTTTTGAATTAAGAAAACAAAAAAATAAATAAAAAACATTATGCAGATTTTTTAACTTGCACAATAACAAAACAGATTGGAGGAAAATAAAATGAGAGAAAAGATTGTACAGACTGCAGGAAGAGATAGTCTTGGAGAGTTTGCACCGATGTTTGCACATTTAAATGATGATGTGCTGTTTGGAGAGGTATGGAATGAAGATACAATTTCAGTGAAAACAAAATGTATCATTACAGTAGTGTCTTTGATGGCATCAGGTATTACAGATTCTTCGTTGAAGCATCATTTAGAAAATGCAAAGAATCATGGAGTTACTAAAGAAGAAATTGCAGCCGTAATTACGCATGCAACAATGTATGTCGGCTGGCCAAAAGGATGGGCCGTATTCCGTTTGGCAAAAGAAATATGGAATGAGGAAACAGCGGAATTGACAGAAAAAGAGAAATATCAGAATAGTATCTTTTTCCCAATTGGGAAGACGAATGATGCTTTTGCCGAGTACTTTGTGGGACAGAGTTATCTTGCACAGGTATCAACAAAACAGATTCCGATTTTTAATGTGACATTTGAGCCGGGATGCCGTAATAACTGGCATATTCATCATGCAAAGAGTGGTGGAGGACAGATGCTAATCTGTGTTGGAGGCAGAGGATATTATCAGGAATGGGGAAAAGAAGCTGTTGAAATGGCACCGGGCAGCGTAATTAATATTCCGGCAAATGTGAAACACTGGCATGGTGCAGCTCCTGATTCGTGGTTTTCCCATCTTGCTATTGAAATCCCAGGGGAAGAAACAGAGAATGAATGGTGCGAGCCGGTTTCAGAGGAAGAATATAATAAGTTGAAATGATACAGAAATTCAAATAGATATGATTGGAGGATAATATTATGAAGAAAAAAATATTATTTTTATTATGTATATTAATTGTATTTACTTTTACAGCTTGTGGAAAAGAGGTAGAAAGAGGTGAAAATGCAGATATGAAAGAAAAGCTGATAGAGTCAACATCACAGAAAAAAATAGAATCTGATGATTCAAAGGTTGAAAAAGAAAAGAACGAAAATGTTAGAGTGGTATATTTTTCTGCTACAGGAACAACAAAAGAAGTTGCCGGTACTCTTGCAGAAGTTTTAGAAACGGATGCTGTTGAAATTATTCCTCAGGAGACATATTCGTTTGGTGACTTAGACTATAATAATGATAATTGCAGGGCAAACAAGGAGATGAACGATGACAATTCAAGACCTGATATTAAAAATGATTTAAATGTAGTAAAGGAATGTGACATGGTATATATCGGCTATCCAATTTGGTGGGGAACAGCTCCGAGAATTATACAGACTTTTTTTGAAACATATGATTTAAGTGGAAAGACGGTTTATTTGTTCTGTACTTCCGGAGGAAGTGGTATAGAGCAGAGTGTCCAGGATTTACAGGAAAAATATAAAGATGTAAATATAGTCAGTGGTAAACGTTTTTCGGAAGGAGTTTCAGAAGAGGAAATTCGTGAATGGATGAATGAGAAAGAGTAAATAAAAAAGGAATGGTAAAGTATATGAGTGATTTAGGAAAAGACATTAAAAAATTAGGTTTTGGATTGATGCGTCTTCCAAAGAAAGATGGCACTATTGATATAGAGCAGACAAAGGAAATGGTAGATTTGTTTTTAGAAGCAGGTTTTACATATTTTGATACAGCATGGGCTTATGCAGGAAGCGAGGATGCAATTCGTCAGGCACTGGTAGAGCGTTATCCAAGAGAAAGCTTCCAGCTTGCTACAAAAAATGCGGCATGGATTAATTGCAAGACAAAAGAAGAGGCTTATGAGCAGTTTGATGTATCTTTAAAACAGACAGGAGCAGGATATTTTGACTTCTATTTACTCCACAATCTGGGAGAGGGAAGATCACATTATTTTGATGACTTCGACATGTGGAACTGGGTACAGGAAAAGAAAAAAGAAGGCTTGATTAAGCATGTCGGATTTTCGTTTCATTCAACACCAGAAGAATTGGAAAAAATTTTAGATGCACATCCTGAAATGGAATTTGTTCAATTACAGATTAACTATGCTGATTGGGATAATCCTGCAGTACAGTCCAGACGTTGCTACGAAATAGCACGAAAGTATGGAAAACCTGTTATTATTATGGAGCCGGTAAAAGGTGGTATGTTGGCAACACCACCGGAAAGTGTAGAAAAGATATTAAAGGACTCAGAACCGGAGGCTTCGGCTGCATCTTGGGCAGTTCGTTTTGCTGCAAATTTAGAAGGGGTCATCACTGTACTTTCAGGAATGAGTAATGTGGAACAAATGAAAGATAATATTTCTTATATGAAAGAGTTTACCGGATTAAGTGAAAATCAACAAAGAACATTAGAAAAAGCGCGGGAAGAGCTTACTAAAATATCGCTGATTCCTTGTACTACATGTAATTATTGTGCTAAGGTATGCCCGATGAACATTGGCATTTCTGGTTCATTTACAGCAATGAATTATCTTACACTTTATAACGATATGGATATGGCAAAACATCAGGAAAACTGGCTTGTCGGTGGTCATGGACTAAAACGTGCAAATGAATGTATTCAGTGTGGAAAGTGTGAGGAAGCATGTCCACAGCAAATTAAAATCAGAGAACATTTGAGTGAGATTAGCGAGACTTTGCTGAAATAATTCTTCCGCAATCTTAATCTTTATTTTTTTACAAATCTATGATATTCTATTTCTAGGTTTTTTACGAATAGAAAGGAAAAGAACATGAACAGAGTTTTACTGAAATTGAGTGGAGAAGCACTTGCAGGAGATAAAAAAACAGGATTTGATGAGGATACTTGTGTAGCTGTAGCAAAGCAGGTGAAATCAATTGTTGATAAGGGCGTTCAGGTGGCTATTGTTATTGGTGGAGGAAACTTCTGGAGAGGACGTACCAGTAATAAGATAGACAGACCAAAGGCAGATGGAATCGGAATGCTTGCTACAATCATGAATTGTATGTATGTTTCTGAAATTTTCAGAACTGAAGGAATGGATACCAATGTGTACACACCATTTACATGTGGTACATGGACAAAGCTTTTTTCTAAAGATGAAGCGGTAGTTGATTTAGAGAAAGGAAAAGTTGTCTTCTTTGCAGGTGGCACAGGACATCCATATTTTTCAACAGACATGACGATGGTACTTCGTGCTATTGAGATAGAAGCAGACTGTATCCTTGGAGCAAAGGCAATTGACGGTGTTTATGACAGTGATCCGGCTAAGAATCCGAATGCAAAGAAGTACGACGAGCTTCCTATTTCAAAAATTGTTGATGACAGATTAGGAGTCATTGATTTAGCAGCAAGTGTTCTGGCTATGGAAAATAAGATGCCTATGCTGTTGTTTGGACTGAATGAAGAAGATAGTATTAATAAGGCAGTCTCAGGAGAACAGATAGGAACAAAGATTACAGTGTAAAATAATGAAGGAGATTATTATGGAAGAATTATTGATGACTTTTGAAGAAAAGATGGAGAAATCTTTAAATAACTTAAATGGTGAGTTTTCTACAATCAGAGCAGGAAGAGCAAATCCTCATGTCTTAGACAGAATTATGGTAGATTATTATGGCACACCAACACCAATACAGCAGGTAGGTAATGTATCTGTACCAGAGGCAAGAATGATTGTTATCCAGCCATGGGATGTTTCTATTCTGAAAGAAGTAGAAAGAGCAATTATCATGTCAGACCTTGGAATTACACCAACAAATGACGGGAAACTGATTCGTCTTGTATTTCCTGAATTGACAGAGGAAAGAAGAAAGGAATTAGCAAAGGACATTAAGAAAAAAGGCGAGAGTGCAAAGGTTGCAGTCAGAAATATCAGAAGAGATGCCATTGATGCTGTAAAGAAAAAAGGAAAAGAAGATGGTTTTTCAGAGGATGATATTAAAGGATATGAAGACGACATCCAGAAGAATACAGATGCATTTGTTAAGAAGATAGATGCAGCTGTTGATGCAAAAACAGACGAGATTATGACAGTTTAATGATAAACGTACGAAATAAGAGGAAACAGTTGTTTCCTCTATTTTCCGTTATAAGAACAATAGAACTGGGAGTATATGCAGAGTAGAAAATAATACTTCCGGTATAATGAACCTGAAAAAGATTAGTGAAACGGAGCATATTATGGCAGAGAAAATTGACGTAACAGGAATGAAGATACCGGAGCATGTAGCGATTATATTAGATGGAAACGGACGCTGGGCAAAGAAGCGCTTTCTTCCACGAAATGCAGGACATGCAGCAGGAGCAAAAACTGTTGAAAAGATAATAGAAGATGCCCATGATTTGGGAATTAAATATATGACAATGTATGCTTTTTCTACAGAAAACTGGAATCGTCCGGAAAGTGAAGTAAAAGCTCTTATGAAACTACTAAGAAATTATTTGAAGGACTGTATTGAGAGAGCAAATAAAAATGATATGAAGTGTCTTGTAATAGGAGATAAATCCCGTTTAGACCAGGATATTGTTGATAAGATTAACGAGTTAGAGGAATGTTCTAAGGAGAATCAGGGGATTACATTTATTATTGCGCTGAATTATGGAAGCAGAGACGAGATTCGAAGAGCGATGACAAAGATGGCACAGGATTGTAAAGAAGGAAAAATGAATCCGGAAGATATTACAGAAAGTACTATTAGTGATTATCTTGATACAAAAGGAATTCCTGATCCTGACTTGTTGATTCGTACGAGTGGAGAAATCAGACTGTCTAATTATTTATTATGGCAGCTGGCATATACTGAATTTTATTTTACAGATGTATTATGGCCGGATTTTAATAAAGAAGAATTAAAAAAAGCGATTGTAAAATATAATCAGCGTGACAGACGTTTTGGTGGTGTGAAATAAAAAATCTATCCAATAGATGAAAAGAACACGGTGCGCAGTGAGACATGAAGAAAAGTGTAACACAGTGCACAGTGAGATTGAGAGGAAAGAAAATGGTACTTAGCAAATTTGCAAATAAGTCTTTTGTGACAAGATTAATTAGTGGAATTGTATTGGTCGGGCTGATGCTGGCAACAATTATTCCGGGAGGAACTGTTTTGTTTGTCGCAAACATGCTTATTTCGCTAGTGGGAGTATATGAATTGTATAAGGTAATGGGACTTGAGAAATCATTGCCGGGTGTGACAGGATATGTGGCAACAATTTCCTATTATGCATTATTATTCACACAGAAAACACAATATATTACTATATTGTTTATTGTATTCTTGATTGCGTTACTGGCACAGTATGTTTTTATGTTTCCGCAATATAAGACAGAGCAGGTGTCTAATGCGATTATGTGTATGTTATATGCCGGTGTGCTTCTCTCATATATTTATATAGTAAGAGAAGGGAACAATGGGGCATATACGGTATGGTTGATATTTTTATGTTCATGGGCCAGTGATACATGTGCTTATGTGGCGGGAGTGGCATTTGGAAAACATAAAATGGCACCGGTACTCAGCCCTAAAAAATCTATTGAGGGCGCAGTCGGAGGTGTTGTAGGTGCTGCTGTTTTAGGGGCAGTTTATGCAGCTGTATTTATTGATAAGATACAGTTAAGTGTTAATCCAGTCATGGTATTTGCAGTTATCTGTGCAGTTGGTGCATTAATTTCCATGGTAGGAGATTTGGCAGCATCTGCTATTAAGAGAAATCACGATATTAAAGATTATGGAACATTGATTCCCGGACATGGTGGAATCATGGATAGATTTGACAGTGTGATATATGTCGCACCGATTATCTGGATATTACTTCAGATATTTTAAGAGAAAAGCTGATATGAAATGAGTTTTTGCATACAAAATGCAGGAACAAAATAATATAATGGAGAAAATAATGAAAAATATATCAATTTTAGGCTCTACCGGTTCTATTGGAACACAGACTCTAGATATTGTGAGGGCCAATAATGATTTAAATGTCGTTGCGATTGCAGCAGGTTCTAATGTAAAGATGTTGGAAGAACAGATACGTGAATTCCATCCAAAACTTGTATGTGTATACAATGAAGAGGCAGCAGGAAGACTAAAGACAGCAGTTGCAGATACAGATGTGAAAGTCGTAGCAGGAATGGATGGTTTGATAGAGGCTGCTACATATAATAGTGCTCAGATTGTTGTGACAGCATTTGTGGGAATGATAGGTATCCGTCCGACACTGGAGGCTATTAAAGCAGGAAAAGATATCGCATTGGCAAACAAGGAAACTTTGGTTACAGCAGGCCATCTGGTAATGGAAGCTGCAAAAGAATATGGTGTAAAGATTCTTCCGGTAGATAGTGAACACAGTGCGATATTTCAGTCACTGAATGGTGAGAATAAAAAAGAAATTGATAAGATTTTACTGACTGCATCGGGAGGTCCTTTCAGAGGATGGACTAGAGAGCAGATGAAAAATGTGCAGGTGGAAGATGCGCTGAAGCATCCAAACTGGGCGATGGGACAGAAAATCACTATAGATTCAGCTACAATGGTAAACAAAGGACTGGAAGTCTTTGAGGCAAAGTGGCTGTTTGATGTAGACATTGATCATGTGCAGGCGGTAGT
>CAOXUF010000093.1 GCA_948560485.1 uncultured Eubacterium sp. | reverse complement strand
ACATCCTCCTGGGGTAGATAATAATAATTTCCTATCTCTTCAACAATATCCTTTAAATAATTAAATCTCCTCTCAATTACAACATCATTTGAAAATTTAATAGAAAATTCTTCTTCTATTTTCACCAACAAAAAATACGCCTCTGCCGGAAGTAATGCAATTTTTTCTCCAAATATACTTTCTGAAAAAGG
Source organism: uncultured Eubacterium sp. (assembly GCA_948560485.1). The sequence continues at coordinate 7,345 of CAOXUF010000093.1, read as the reverse complement.
ATCTTCACATTGTGTCAAATCCCGGAATAGGTATTTTCTAAATATTTCAAACACTTTTTCCTCAATATCTCCTTGCATCTTCCCACTCCTTATACCAGTTCTGCTTCACTATATTCTTGCAGCTTATTAAGAACCAGCTCTGCAATCTTTTCTCCATCGGTTCCGTTCATTATATTAAAAATTGGTACGCTGCTATCCTTACAAGAATCAATTAACGTAGTTACCTCATTATGAGTTATTTTATAATATTGTAGAACCCTACTCTGTTCTGACTCGTTAATATCAACCTGAAAAGTCGATATATTAAATGCATCCACATCTACACCATACTTGTGACGAATTCCTGTTGACAAATTTTCAAAATATTCGGCATTGTAATTATCATATAAGCAGCTCATTATTAATATATCTGGTCTTATAGCCTGCATAACTTCAAACATTGTTATTCCAAAATGCCCCGGAAATTTTTCGTTATATGGCATTATCCCTCCTGGGACACCAACAATTATTATGTCTGACTGTTCCTTCTTTTCTATATCCCTTATATATTTATTAAACCGATATATCTTTTCTGTTTCATTTAGATCAGAATACATAAAATCAGGAAAAGAATGTATGCCAAAAAGTCCCCCATATTGTTTTGAACCTACATGACTTACTTTATAACCTTGCTTACTAAAATATTGATTTACTTCTAATTGTATCTTAAATTTATGGGTAAGCTCATTCAAACCTGCAATTACAGCAATAGGCGTATTTATTTGCAACAGCTTCCATCTATGCTTAATGGTTGGCTGTTTATCAATTAAATAAGTTATCTGCTCTGGCTTGTTAGAACACAGTTCTTTTACCTTGTCACTAACTTCTGTTGCAAAAATAATTTCTTTATTATGACTAATAGCATCCTCTACATAGATCAACACTGCCTGCTCTATTTCCTCATTAGTGCAATCAGCAACTATCATGACACCTTGAAAATCCTGTCCATAGTCTATGGTTTCCAGAATATTAACTCCTATATTCTTTCCACCATCTACTATTCCCGCATCTTTCCCATTTACTCCCCAACCAGACGGCGCTAAGACACCTATTACTTCGTAATCTATAAGCATATCCCTATATCTTAAAATTTCACAGCAATTATAATTATATGGAAAAAGCAATACTTTTTTCATCAGTCTGTTTCCTCCAATTCTTCAAAATCCATTTTCAATTCTTTCAATATGCAATATTCCCTAAAATTTGTTTCTACAGCACTCCTAATTGAATCACATCGAGACAGCCTCTTCTCTACTGATAATTTATCCCTGTCTTCCGCATAAACCGCACACGAAGTACAAAATCGAAATGCCCAACATTTTTTACACACATTCTCTGAGATCTTGCCAACATTTAACAAAGTTTTTGCCTTATCTATATCTATTCCCTGTTCTACATCGCCAATAATCATCATCTTTGAATCTTCGTTAGTTCTTTCACATGGATAGAAGTTTCCATCAGCATTAACGAATAGCCTTTGCAGCCCTGGAACACAGGGACCACCTGGATGACCTATTTTATATCCAGATTCATCTCCTTTTAACATATCTGCAATATTATTTTTAATTCCACCCAAATAACCATTCACCAATGGAGAAACATCTTCTTCAATATCTCTATAATAATTGAAAATCACTTTAAATTGCTCATAAGAACGATTCATATAATATTCTGGTGCTTTTACTATTTCTTCTTTATAATTAACATCATTTTTTTGTGAAGCATTTACTTCTATACCCTTTACTCTTTCATCTCTCATAAAAAATTCATTGGAATCTCTATATCCATCTACAGGGTCCATAACCATATTAAAATGAACCCTCTGTAAGAAATCAGGAAAATCTTTTCTCAACCAACCGATATTTTCTATAACCTTGTCGAAAGTTCCCTTTCCTGATTCTGCATAAACTCTGTTTTTGTCCTGTATCTTTTTGGAACCATCCAAACTTATTGTTAAATAGAACTGATTATCAATAAAAAACTGAACAATATCCTTATTAAGAATCGTAGCATTTGTTGTCAAATTGTATTCAACTGGCTTTCCTAATGAGCATCCGTTAATATATGAAACACATTTGCGAATTAATTCCATCTCTAAAGTTGGCTCACCGCCATAAAATCCAAATCTTAATTTCGGCATTTGTGAACTATGTAAAATATAATAGTCAATTGCTTTTTTTGCCGTTTCAAAGGACATTCTCTTATTGTTATGCTTTCGGTTAATATAACTTCCAGAGTATACACAATATTTACAGCGTAAATTACAATTCTGTGTTACTTGTAGTGTAAGCATATGTACACTATTCCCTAACGCACTCTCTATATTCCTTGTCATGGGATGTTCTATCATTTCAATATACTGTGAACTCAAATAACCTTCATTCTGCAATTCCTTAATAATTTCATTATTCCCTCTATACTCACACTGCTCCGCTGCGCTTAATTCTTTAATTTCATTATAAGTATCTCTATTTACTTTTAATATGACATTCTTCGGAACATCATACACATAATATTTTCCACAAGTCCTAAACAAATGGCAGTTTAATTTCTTAATTGTACTTTCCATTATTCCTCCCATATGTTACAAGGGACTGCTTGTTCAACAGTCCCTCGTACACTCCACTTCCTGACATACAAACTAGCCGATCAGCATTAATGTTCCATCATTCTGGCTTTTTGTTCCATTATAGAGCATGGAATCAACGGAAGCAGCCGCACATGCTTTGCATACACAAAATGCACCTCCACATGCATACGCCTGAACAGTATTATTGTTGCCTGTTCTCTTCTTTCCTAATTTCTTCATTTATTTCACCTCCTACTCTACATATTTATGTCATTGAAAAACAACATATCAAATTAAACAGTTATATCCATCTGCACTCCTTTTTCTTCTGTGATTTTTCTAACATGTCCATCAAGCCCAATATCTAAAAGTTCTTCTTTCAGATCAGCTCTCATGGCTTTGCCATTTTTCCTCTTTTCCAGCAACTTTTCTGCTGTTTCTGCCTTGATTATTCGCTTTTCTTTCAATTTCTCTTCTTCTTTTCTTTTCGCCCGCTTCTCTTCTAACTGCTTTTGTACCTTTTCTTTATACACAGTACCGGGATTTTCATACGTATCCTTACTCCTGCCAACCATCCAATACGACACTTTTCCATTTTTGTCAATGACAACACCTGCACCAAGAATCTCATCATTATTTTCCTGTGCAAATTTTTCTATCCGTTCTGCATTTCCACTCATATCTGAAACTACTTTTTCATATTTCTCTGCTGTCTGCGGATCTGTTGCCATCCTCTCCACAACACTAGCTGAAATAGCCACATTATTATAACCACGGCTACCTAACATATAGGCATCTGACTGTTTTTCACTGTTAAAATCTGCTACCGTAATATTTACATCCGAGTATTTCTGTTTCAAATCACTCAGATAACTTTGAGCAGTCTCACTCAATCCACTACTTCCTTTTGCATTGTAGCTGGTTCTATTCGCTGCATATGTATTTGTATAGTCGGTTACTCCTGCTATTGCCATAGTATCATCCTCCCTTATTTAAATTTCAGACTTTTCTTTAATGATAACAGACTTTTAAACAAATACAATTACCCTTGCAGAAAATGAATTGTTTTTGCAGAAAACGGCACAAAAAAAATCTTTACAGACAGACTTGCTTCTGAAAAGATTTTCTTATACTTATTCTGCTTTTTCCAACATAACATTTAGTTCATCACTTTTCCCTATCAAATCATCATATCTCCCTAAAGCTGTAACCACTCCCTCCTTCAGTACAACGATCTGATCCACTTTGCTCAATATTTCTTTCTTATGTGTTATCACTATCACTGTTTTGTCTTTTAGCCGAGTATCAAGCAGTCCGTTTATTTGCTGTTCTGAATAAGCATCTGTGTTTGAAGTAGCTTCATCAAATAAAATAATCGGCTTGTCATGCACCAATGCCCTTGCAAGGGCTATTTTCTGCTTTTGCCCGCCGGAGAGCATTGCCCCATTCTGCCCTACCACATGATCTAAGGAAACCTCGTTTATAAAATCTTCAAGTCCACTGTCCTTGCAGGCAGCTTCTATCACTGTATCATCTATTTGTTTATACAGACAGATGTTATTCTTTATTGTGTCATTGAATAAGTAGATTTGTTGGCTCACAACAGATACCATATTTCGGTATTCTGGCAATGGCAGCTCTGAAATATTTTCTGCTCCCAACAGTATTTCACCGCTTGTCGGCTCATACATTCTCGTAAGAAGATTGATGATTGTTGTCTTTCCCGAACCATTGCGCCCGATTATAGCTGTCTTGCTGCATTTTGCAAATAATATATCAATATTCTTTAAAATGCACTTATCCCTTTCATACGCAAAAGAAACCTTCTGCAATCTCAAATCATTTGGACATAGATCCGTTTTCTTTCCATTATCCGTTTCTTCCTCCAATTCCATAAACGCATAATATCTTTTTGTTGACGGAATAATCCCTGATAACAGGTATCCTATATTTAGGATTGCAGAAATCGGTCCGGTAACGTAAGCACTATATGTAATGAAAGCGAACACACTGCCTACTGAAAGTTTCATATCAAACACTAAATTTGCGCCCAGTATGTATAATAATGTGGAAAGAAACTGTACCATGATACTATCTGTTATCGTATTCCACTGCCCTAACATATTCATCTGCTTTTGTTTCTCTATAATATTGTTCTGATTAAACTCAAACTCCTCATGCTTTTTATCCAAGATATTAAACAGCTTGACTTCCCGTACCCCTCCAACGGTATCTCCAAACCATTTAGCGTACTCCTGATTCCTTTTTATGAACTCGTCCATAATCTGTTTTTGCTTTTTTGCAAAGTATTTCATTACCACACACTTAATAGGTATAAACAGAAGAACCAGTACCGTCATTCTGAAATCTATTATGAATAAACCTATTATGCCGCCTGTCATGCTAAACGTCTGCGTAATTACGAAAAAAACACTGCTGTCAGCAATAGATGTCATCTGGTTAATATCCATGTTGATATTATTCAAAGTCTCCGCATAATTTGTGTTATTGAAATAGTTTACCCGCAGCTTCATAAGATGTGAAAAAGACTGTTCCGAAAGAAAATATTGTATCTTTGCTGAAATATCTACACGTTTCTTTTCCTTAACTATATCTATGAGGGAATTTATAGTGTAGATTACCATAGACGCCAAGACCAGCTCTATCAATAATTTCTTATTTCCACCAATAAAGCCATCGTCCATGATCCGCCTGCTGATCAGCGGAACACATAGATTTAACCCGGTAGAAACAAGCAGACAGCCGACAATTACAACTATTGTTTTTTTGTATCTGCCTAGTAACAGAAGTAATCTTTTTACAGCCTCTTTGTTATCCATCTTCTTCCTCCGTCAGTTTCGCTTCTATAATATGATATATTTCCTCAACATCTTTTCTGTCAATCAGTCCAGATATTTTTTTCTCAATCTTTTCTCCTTCAAAAGAGAACTGAATAATATTTATATTTCCCTCATTGCAAAGACTGATCTGCACATCACAATCAGGATATACTTTCAAATATTTATCTTGTTCTTCCACTGGAACGCACCATATGACCAAATCACTCTGTTTATAAAAAGTCTGGCTCTCTATAAAATTTTTCCAAGCATCAATATCTGATACCGGCTCCGGCATATATTCTAATGCATATAATACACTCTCCGGCTCCATTCCTATTGTATATGCGTTATAACCGCCATTGGCAAATGCCCTCTTTAGTTCTGTGAGTACATAGAACTTATCTATAACATCTTCCACTGCCAGTATCACTACCGGAACTTCAAGACCATTTCCCTGATAATAATTATGCTCAATTTGCCGTTGCCTTGTTTCCCTGCTCCAAATGAATCCTTGAACATCTATATTATGAATGTCCTCATTTCCAAGATATATTAAGTTCTTATTTCTTATATCCAAATTTCCTAATTCTGCCATAGAATAGGCTATTACCGTATCTGCTTTCCCCTGTATTTCATCATACGCCCCTGTAACTGTTTCAAAATAATACTCTGCCCTGCTCATAGTTCCTCTGCCCGATATATACGCCCTGTAAATCCAATCCGGCTCATAACCCTCCACTGTCATTTCAATATGGCTTTGCTCTTTTGCATATCTCTTTAATTTTACTATATCAAGAGTTTTGTCATTGTTTAGTTTATTTGCAATCAAAGCACATATATATGGCGCAGCATAACTATTACTTAATGATGTTATTGTTTCTATGTCACATATCTTAACAATATGTTCAGATGGAACAACCGAATCAATTCCCATCTGCATATAATCCTTAAAATAATTTAAAGGGCTATCTGTTGTTGCTATACCAATTACATTTGTTAAACTAGCCGGATATGTCACAAAACCCGAATTAGCAGTTGCCGCCACAATAATCAAACCATTATTCACATACTTATTAACCAAATTTCTTAACTTTTCATACTCATTAAAGTTTGTAGTTCCAAAACTTAAATTAACAATCGTTATATTGTTCTGATAACACCATTCAAATGCAGGTTCTATTTTTTCAATCCTTCCATTACCGTCTTTATCTAAAATTCTTAAACTATTCAACGTACAGTGAGGATTGTATTTTTTAACAATTAATGCACATAAAGTCCCATGTTGAAATTCTGTAATTTGAATTTCAACATAATCCTCCTTGCAATTATTGTCATCATCTACAAAAATCTTAGACTGTATTTTATCTATTCCAACAATTTTCCCACTTATTCCATTATCAATTATTGCTATTTGTTCATCATTCAATTGTTTCACCAATTTATCCTTTTATTTACATCACTTGAAAATCTGCGTATTCAGATAATGTTTCTATCACATGTTCAGCAAGTTTTTCATACATAGCTCTGCTATAAACATCATCTGGGTAGCTGGCTCTATACCTATCAACCTCTTCATCGTCAAAAGAAAGATATTTGATCGTCCCTTCTGTTTGCAACGAAAGTGAATCGTATGAATGATTCGATATTATAATAGCGTCAATATCTGCCTGATAACGGTATTTACACAATTTCTTTAATTCTTCAAAATATTCATTAGTATAAATATTGTTATGTATGCAGAACAATAACATATCACTTTTAATTGCATTAAAAACTTCAAAAGCGAAAACCCCAAAAAACTCGGAGTGTTTTTCAGATATGGGCATAATGCTTCCCGGTATTCCAATTAGAATTATATCGGGATTTTCTTCAATTTCCAACTCCTTTATATAATGAT
>CAOXUF010000092.1:2929-7539 GCA_948560485.1 uncultured Eubacterium sp. | reverse complement strand
AAATTTATTCATTATAACATACCTAGAAGCGAAGGTGTCGCAAAAGATTAATTACTGTTTACATGTTACAATTGTTTGAAAAAATTGCATAATTTGGGGACTAGCAATCCAATTAAATTTAAAATAATTCGTATTTCCACCCAAATATAATTCTAAATTATCACCCCACTTCACAAAACAAAGTGTTCCATAAAACTTGTTGAAACATGTCTTTTTTTTTGATATAATCTTGTAAGTTTAGGCAAAAATCAAACACTATCTACAAACAAACGAAAGGAAACACATTTATGAACGCATTTCTTATCTTAGAAGACGGTACGGTGTTCCAGGGAAAATCCATTGGAGTGCAAAAAGAAGTTATTAGTGAAATTGTATTTAACACATCCATGTGGGGATATTTAGAAGTATTGACAGACCCATCCTATGCGGGACAGGCAGTATGTATGACATATCCGCTACAGGGAAATTACGGTATATGCCATGAAGATATGGAATCATTGAAACCATGGCCGGATGCATATATTGTAAACGAATTAAGTCGTATTCCAAGCAACTTCCGATGTGATGATACGATTCAGCATTTCATGGAGGAAAACGACATTCCCGGCATCTCAGGAATTGATACGAGAGCATTGACGAAAATTCTTCGTGAAAAAGGAACGATGAACGGCATGATTACCACGAATGAGAATTACAATCTTGACGAAGTTCTTCCGAAGATTAAGGAATATAAAGTTACAGGAGTGGTAAAAGAAGTTTCATGTAAAGAAAAGAAAGTATTGTCAGGCGATGGCTTCAATGTTGCATTATTAGACATCGGAGCAAAGAATAATATTGCAGATTCTCTGAATAAGAGAGGATGCAATGTGACAGTTCTTCCATGTGATACACCGGCAGAAGATATTATTTCGATGAACCCCGACGGTATTATGTTGTCGAATGGACCGGGAGATCCAAAAGAATGTGTTTACCAGATTGAACAGATAAAGAAATTATACGATACAGATATTCCGATTTTTGCTATTTGTCTCGGACATCAGCTTATGGCACTTGCCACAGGAGCTGATACAAAAAAAATGAAATATGGACACAGAGGTGGAAATCATCCGGTTAAGGATTTAGATTCCGGTCATGTCTATATTTCTTCACAGAACCATGGTTATATGGTAGATGGTGATACAGTAAACCCTGATGTTGCAGGAGTTGCTTTCATAAATGTAAATGATAAAACCGTAGAAGGTTTACGATATAAAAATAAGAAGATATTTACAGTTCAGTTCCATCCGGAAGCTTGTCCGGGTCCACAGGATTCCGACAGACTGTTTGATGAATTTATTGAGATGATGGAGGTGAAGAAGAATGCCTAGAGATTTAAGTATAAAGAAGGTTTTAGTAATTGGTTCCGGTCCGATTGTTATAGGACAGGCAGCAGAGTTTGACTACGCTGGTACACAGGCATGCCGTTCTTTGAAAGAGGAAGGCATTGAGGTAGTACTCTTAAATTCAAACCCAGCTACCATTATGACAGATAAAGATATTGCTGATGAGGTTTATATTGAGCCGTTAACAGTACCTGTATTAAAGAAGATTATTCAGAAAGAAAAACCGGACAGCATTCTTCCAACACTTGGAGGACAGGCAGGACTTAACCTTGCTATGGAAATTGCTGAAACAGGATTTTTAGAGGAACATGGATGTAGACTGATTGGTACGACATCAGAGACAATTAAAAAGGCAGAGGACCGTCTTGAATTTAAAGAAACAATGGAAAAGATTAACGAACCATGTGCTCCATCGTTAGTTGTCGAAAACGTTGAAGATGGTATTGCCTTTATTAATAAGATTGGTTATCCGGTTGTTCTTCGTCCGGCTTATACACTCGGTGGTAGTGGCGGCGGTATCGCACATAATCAGGTAGAGTTAGTAGAGATTCTTGAAAATGGTTTAAGACTCAGCCGTGTAGGACAGGTTTTGGTTGAGAGATGTATTGCAGGATGGAAAGAAGTAGAGTACGAGGTAATGCGTGACTCTGCTGGAAACTGCATTACAGTATGTAACATGGAAAATATTGATCCGGTCGGTGTTCATACAGGTGATAGTATCGTTGTTGCGCCATCACAGACATTGGGTGATAAAGAACATCAGATGCTTCGTACATCAGCTCTTAATATTATTAACGAGTTAAATATTACCGGTGGTTGTAACGTGCAGTATGCACTTCACCCGGAAAGTTTTGAATATTGCGTTATCGAGGTAAACCCTAGAGTGAGCCGTTCATCAGCACTTGCTTCCAAAGCAACAGGATATCCGATTGCAAAGGTAGCAGCAAAGATTGCTCTTGGATATACATTAGATGAGATTAAAAATGCAATCACGCAGAAGACATATGCCAGCTTTGAGCCGACATTGGATTACTGTGTTGTAAAGATTCCACGTCTTCCTTTTGATAAGTTTATTACAGCGAGCAGAAAGCTGACGACACAGATGAAGGCAACCGGTGAGGTTATGAGTATCTGTAATAACTTTGAAGGTGCCTTAATGAAAGCGATTCGTTCATTGGAACAGCATGTAGAATGTCTTCTTGACTATGATTTTTCAGAGTTAAATGATGAAGAATTAGAAGAGATGCTGCATAAAGTAGATGACAGACGTATCTGGGTCATTGCCGAGGCATTGAGACGTGGTGTAAGTTATGACCATATCCATGAGATTACAATGATTGATAAATGGTATATTGATAAACTTGCGATTCTTGTGGAAATGGAAGAGGCATTAAAAACACAGCCACTTACAGCAGAGTTGCTGAAAGATGCAAAGAGAATTGAGTTCCCGGATACCGTAATCAGTCGATTGACTGGAAAATCTGTGGATGAAATTAAGCAGATGAGATATGACAATAACATCGTAGCTGCTTATAAGATGGTTGATACATGTGCAGCAGAGTTTGAGGCTACAACACCATATTATTATTCTGTATATGGTGGAGAGAATGAGGCAGCAGAGACAAATCCTCCAAAGAAGGTATTGGTACTTGGCTCAGGTCCTATCCGTATCGGACAGGGTATTGAGTTTGACTTCTGTTCTGTACATTGTACATGGGCATTTAAAGAAGAAGGCTATGAGACAATTATTGTAAATAATAATCCAGAGACTGTTTCTACAGATTTTGATATTGCGGATAAACTTTACTTTGAGCCGTTGACACCGGAAGATGTTGAAAATATTGTTAATATTGAAAAACCAGACGGAGCAGTTGTTCAGTTTGGTGGACAGACAGCGATTAAATTAACAGAAGCTCTTATGAAGATGGGAGTTCCTATCCTTGGAACAGACGCAGCAGATGTAGATGCGGCAGAGGATAGAGAGTTATTTGATGATATATTAGAGCAGTGTGGTATTCCAAGACCTACCGGCGGAACTGTGTTTACAGCAGAAGAAGCAAAAGAAGTAGCGAATAAGTTAGGATATCCGGTACTTGTACGTCCATCCTATGTACTTGGTGGTCAGGGCATGCAGATTGCTACCTGTGATGAAGAAGTTGAAGAATTTATGGAAATTATCAACAGAATTGCACAGGATCATCCGATCCTTGTAGATAAGTATTTACAGGGGACAGAGGTTGAAGTCGATGCCATCTGTGATGGAACAGATATTCTGATTCCGGGAGTTATGGAGCATATTGAAAGAGCCGGAGTTCATTCCGGTGACAGTATTTCCGTATATCCTGCATATACTCTGTCACAGGATATTATTGATACGATTGAAGATTATACAAAGAAACTGGCAATGTCATTACATGTAAAAGGAATGATTAACATTCAGTTCATCGTATGTGATGGTCAGGTTTATGTAATAGAGGTAAATCCGCGTTCTTCAAGAACAGTTCCATACATCAGCAAGGTTACAGGTATTCCAATCGTAAAACTTGCTACGAAATGTATTATTGGAAAGACAATTAAAGAACAGGGATTCAAACCGGGCTTACAGTCAAATGCGGATTACTATGCAATTAAGATGCCTGTATTCTCGTTTGAAAAGATTCGTGGTGCAGAAACGAGTTTAGGACCTGAAATGAAGTCAACAGGCGAGTGTCTTGGTATTGCAAAGACATTTAATGAAGCGTTGTACAAAGCATTCCTTGGTTCAGGTGTTGTACTTCCAAAGCATAAGAAACTGATTATGTCAGTGAAGGATGCTGATAAGCAGGAAGCAATTCCTCTAGCACAGCGTTTTGAAAAATTGGGATATGAGATTTATGCAACAAGAAGTACAGCAGATGTTTTAAGAGAAAATGGTGTGGATGCGATTAAGGTAAATAAGATACATCAGGAAGCACCAACAGTGATGGACTTGTTACTGGAGCATAAGATAGATATTGTAATTGATACGCCGACGCAGGGTCGTGACAAGCATCGTGACGGTTTCCTTATCAGAAGAACATCCATCGAGACAGGGGTAAACTGTTTTACAAGTTTGGACACAGTAGATGCATTGTTGACTAGTTTGGAGAGTGATGCAAAAGAAAACCTTACTTTGGTTGATGTTGCAACAATATAACTCATCAGCAGAAAATTAAATGTTTTGGCTTTTGAATTGATTTTGGAGAGAAG
>CAOXUF010000092.1:2292-2919 GCA_948560485.1 uncultured Eubacterium sp. | reverse complement strand
ATATAATAAACAATGTTGTTGGAGGAAGGTATTATGTATTAGAACATATAGGTTCCGGAGGCTGTTCTGATGTTTACAAGGTCAGAGATATTTATTCGGGGCTGTTTTACGCATTAAAGAAATACATAACATCGGATCCGGCAAATCAAAAGAATTTAATGGAAGGAATGGAGAAGGAATTAAATGCACTAAAGCATTGTTCTCATCCGGTCCTTCCAAAAATTTATAATATAATTAAGGAAGAACAAAACTTCTATCTGATTATGGAGTATGTTGAGGGGATAAATCTAAAGGAGTATGTTGCCCGAAATGGAAGTATAAAGACGAAATTGTTACTGAATATTATGATGCAGGTGTGTAGTGGACTTTATTATCTGCATTCTTTAGAGCCACCGGTTGTATACAGGGATTTGAAACCTTCTAATATTATCATAAAAAATGACGGGCGTGTAAAATTAATAGATTTTGGAATAGCGAAAAGATATCGTATAGACGTTGCAGATGAGAAGGCTTTTGGAAGTGTTGGATTTGCGGCACCAGAACAGTTTGGAGATGCGAGTGGCGTGTCTTTGTACAATACTGATATTAGAACTGATATTTATGGGATTGGTACAACGATGTATTATT
>CAOXUF010000092.1:0-2282 GCA_948560485.1 uncultured Eubacterium sp. | reverse complement strand
TGGAGTTCAGACGTGTGCTCTTCCGATCTAAAGACCAAATATACTGGCAGAATTTCTTCCCGGAAAACACATGGAAAGTTGAAAAGAATTATTAAGAAGTGTACGCAAGTAAATCCGGATAAAAGATATCAGAATTGTATTGAGGTCCTATGTGAGATGAAATCCTTGCATATTTTTTGAAAATATTCTATTCTATATACTATATAATTTAATGTTTAATGGAGGAAACGAAATGAGTTACGAACAGGCTAAAAGTTTATTAGAAAAATATGGGCAGACACAGTTGTTAAAATATTATGATGAGTTAAATGACAGTCAGAAAGAATCATTATTAAAGCAAATCAGTGAGATTGATTTTGGATTGTTAGATTTAGTAAAAGATGGAGAATCAGTGAGCGAAAAGGGAGTTATCACACCATTAGATGACGCTGTTTCTATCAAGGATATTGAAGAAAATAAAGAAAAATATACCGCTATTGGTGTTGGCGCCATAAAGCAGGGCAAGGTGGCAGCACTTCTTCTGGCAGGAGGTATGGGAACAAGACTTGGTTCGGATAAGCCAAAAGGAATGTACAACATTGGAGAGACAAAAGATGTTTACATTTTTGAGATGCTGATTAGAAATTTGCTGGATGTAGTAAATCAGACAGGTGCATGGGTTCCGTTGTATATTATGACGAGTGAGAAAAATAATGATGATACAGTCAACTTTTTTAAAGAAAAGAATTATTTTGGATATGATCCGGACTATGTTGACTTTTTTGTACAGGAGATGGCTCCGGCAGCAACTTTTGATGGAAAGATTTATCTTGAGGAGAAGGACAGAGTGTCAACATCTCCAAATGGAAATGGCGGCTGGTTTATCTCATTTGTGAAGGCAGGACTTTGTGAGAAGGCAAAAGCAAGAGGGGTAGAATATATTAATATTTTTGCTGTGGATAATGTGTGTCAGCGTATGGCAGACCCATGTTTTGTCGGTGCAATGATTGATGGCGGATATCGTTCTGCTTCTAAGGTTGTATCTAAGGCAAATCCGGAAGAAAAAGTAGGAGTACTATGTTTAGAAGATGGAAAGCCTTCAATTGTTGAGTATTATGAATTGACAGAGGATATGCGTTATGAGACAAGAGATGACGGAGAACTTGCATATAAATATGGTGTTATATTAAATTACCTGTTTACAATAGAAGATTTAGAAAAGAATTTAGAGAATAATTTAGTTGTTCATATTGTAAAAAAGAAGATTCCATATATTGATGAGAATGGAAATACAGTGAAACCTGTAACAGAGAATGGTTATAAATTTGAAACGCTTGTTTTAGATATGATTCATATGATGGATAATTGTCTGGCATATGAGGTGGTACGAGAGAAAGAGTTTGCACCAATTAAGAATAAGACAGGAGTAGATTCAGTAGATACTGCAAAAGCCTTATTGAAGCAGAATGGTGTAGAATTATAAAACGCTGAAATATCATGATAATATTTCAGTTTAGGTTTAAGTTGGTCAAAGAAAAATTAAATTTGGAGAAAAGCAATGAAGAAGTTACTGGAGTTAATTACAGAGGAATTTGAAAAAGCATTTGATGCATGTGGCTATGATACAAAATTAGGTAAAGTTGGAATTTCTAACAGACCAGATCTTTGTCAGTATCAGTGTAATGGTGCTATGGCAGGAGCAAAGTTATATCATAAAGCACCGATTATGATAGCGAATGATGTCGTAGCTGCAATTGGAGAGCATCCAATGTTTCAGTCGGTAGAGGCAGTAAATCCGGGATTTATTAATATTAATTTAAACAGTGGGTTTGTGGCTGAATACTTAAATGACTTAGCAGGTGCAGACAAATTTGGAGTTGTAAATGACAATATAGAAACAATCGTAGTAGATTATGGTGGTGCTAATGTGGCAAAGCCACTGCATATTGGACATTTACGTTCTGCAGTTATTGGTGAAAGCGTAAAACGTATTGTAAAATATATGGGAAATGAAGTGATTGGAGATGTACATTTAGGAGATTGGGGACTTCAGATGGGACTTATCATTACAGAACTTCAGGAACGTAAGCCGGAACTGGTTTATTTTGATGAGAGTTATCATGGTGATTATCCGGAAGATGCACCATTTACAATTTCAGAATTGGAAGAAATATATCCATGTGCCAGCAAGAAGTCAAAAGAAGATGAATCATTTAAAGAACGTGCGCATCAGGCAACTCTGAAATTACAGAGCGGATATGCTCCTTATTATGCTTTAGATCGGAAGAGCACACGTCTGAACT
>CAOXUF010000091.1:7319-7566 GCA_948560485.1 uncultured Eubacterium sp. | reverse complement strand
GTAGACACCATCAGCATCTGTGATTGTAATTGGCATATACTCATTATACTTGTCAGCATCTTTCAAATTATCTTTATCAAGATGCTCCCACTTGTTGTTATAGTAAACGTATGGTACAAGCTGTAACTCAACATCAGCCATGCCCGGCTCATCTGTTTTGTTACCCTCTGCATCTGTATACTTGCCACGCTGACCATCATAGTTCTTATCATTCCATACAACACCGTCAATCTGAGCTCTGTCTTCT
>CAOXUF010000091.1:2301-7309 GCA_948560485.1 uncultured Eubacterium sp. | reverse complement strand
TCTGTTGTAAATCCTGCATCATACTTGGTAATAATAAGTGCCTTTGAAATATCATAAGCCTCATCTTCCATAGTAATCTTATATTCATCAAGACTGTTTTTGTCAGCTACTGACGCAATGATTACAGGTTCTTTTGTAAGATATCTGTAATTATCTCCACGAATTGGTAAATCACTGTCCGATACTCCATCGTTCATGTAGTACTTTGTTGGTACAAAACCTTCCGGCACCGTACTCATATCGACTTTCACCTTATATCCACACAGATACTTGGTTCCTTCCTCATCTGCTGTTTCATCTGTATAAGATGCATCAACAATGAACGAATATGAAGAACCTAAACTTGTAGTTTCCGCAAAGTGGTCATTCAAAAGATTCCACTTGCCATCCTTATAATAGTACTTTTCAAGTACCAGCTTCACATTATCAATACCTGGTTCTGAAACAATATATCCATCTTTATCAATGTACTCATTTCTAATACCATCATAGTTTTCATCGTTAAATACATATTTTCCGATAGAACCGATACCTGCCGGTACATATCCAAATCCTAATCTGTTGTAAGTACCATACTGACCATCAACACATGTTCCCATGTCATAGTCCGCTGATGTCGGAATAATGGCAAACACATTTGTTGTATTCTGATTGAGTTCCTCGTTATAAAGCAAATCATTATCCTTTTCATATTGAAGAGCCCTTGTGCTGATAGTAACCGGTGACGGCTGGATTACATCATTGACCTTCTTTGCATCAGCAACAGCAATATAACTTCTGTATGGATACAATGTGGTCTTAAAGTAACCGTTTTCATCCGTATATAGCATCTTAATTTCCAGACCGTTTTTATCATATGCCGGTACATGTGTACCATCTGCCTTGACTTCATAAATATGAATACCTACATTTTCCAGTTTCTGCTCTGCGTCATCCATTTGTCCATTAATACTGTCTGACTTTGGCTGACCTTCTGCATCATACTGGATATCCATCCATGCATATCCGCCATATGAGAAAGATGGTGCAACACCTAAATCGTAAGATGTCATCTTCTCGTCATATTCAGCATATGTAGATTCATCTTCACCTATGGCATCAATCTGAATAGGCTCTGTTGTCTGAATTGTGAATGATTTCACTTTCGCTCCATCACTTGGTTCATCACCTTTTCCTGCTGCTCCCAAATCCGGAAGTACATCATCTTCACCCGGACGATATACCTTGATAGATGTTCCGGTAACACCAAGACTTCTGGTAGTCAAAGCGTATTTTTCATATTTACTTCCTTCAGGGAATGTATAACGCAGATTATACTTGCCCGGTTTGATATTTGAAATAATGAAGTAACCATCATGCCCATATGCATCTTTTTCTGTTGTATAAGCCATTGGTCCATATGGTGTATAAATCGGTGAACCCATGCTGTCCACGCTGATTTTTCCGCTATTTTCATTAATAACAAGATATCTTCCATCTTTTTCTACAACTGCTTCACCTAAACGGTTTACCGGATATCCCTTTTCTGTAAGAAGTTCTACTTTTACATCATTAATACCCGGATCATCAATCTCTCCATCATAATCAAGGTCTTTTGTTGCCTTATTTAATAACCATCTGCCATCCCTCTGTATATATTCACCTTCATCCGTAAACTTCGCATTATAACTTTCATCTAACCATACATAATGTCCGATATAACCTCTGTCGGCCGGAGCTGCTGTATAAACACCTGCATATGGTGATTCAACTGCCTTATCACTTCCTGACTGTGCCGAGAAACTATTCCAGCCATCTACATCCGCTGTTGCATTCAGAATATTTTCGGAATCTTCCGGTGTGTATTTCTTGCTGAGCGGCATATTCAATGGTGCCTTTAACCTATATGAAACAGATAATTTTGTATTTGATGCCAGAAAATAATTATTTAATGGCTCTACATAAATCGCCTGTGCATGCTTTTCTAACTCGCTGTACTCCTCCTTATTTGTTGTCTTTAATCTTAATAAATCTGACAATCTGACGAAATACTTGCATTTTTCATTAATAGCGGCTCCCGATTCACCTCTTATCTGATTATAGAAAGCAATGGAACTGGTCTGACTGACATCCGGCAGTTTCTCAATTGGAATCTTCACAATCTTAGAACCACTGTAATTAAATGGTCCAACCCAGACATGAACATCATTTCCATCTTTCAGTGTTCTTGCTTCGCTTCCGGTCTGTGTCTTTACTTCGATTGATGCAAGATTCAGCCATCCTCTCCAGTCTGTACCTCTTGATGCAGCATAACCACTTGTCTGTGCAACCAACTGTGTGTCACCAACAAACGGAAGTACATCATAGATAACCGGCTGCTGGAATCCCTTACTTGTTCCCTGTGTATCCGGATTAATAATCGAAGATATAAAGTCATAGTTGGTTCCTTCCGGTACGAGAGAAGGTCTGTCTCTTCCATTTCCCTGTTCATTCTGACCAGTGCCATATTCTGAGAAAGATCTCTTCGTACGGTTAAATGCATTCGTTCCACTAAATCCAATATTGTTTACTGATACTGTAATTGTATTTTCAGCATTACTTTCACCATTATCATTCACATCACGGACATCTATCTCGTAAGCATAGTTAACAGCTTCCTCTGACGTTGGAATATGTGGTACAAAAGCTCCCGGTTTGAATCCATAAGCCTTACAGCTTAAAAGTTCTGTTGTCGTTGTAAACGTATCCTCTGTAGATACCGGAACCATAAATTCTATTACTGTTCTTTGTCCCGGTGCCAGATGTCCCTTAGATGTCCAACGCATAATGCGCCTCTGTCTCAGATATTTAATACCTGCAATCTTATCATACATCGCCATTGTAACAGATGTAATATCATGCTTATCTTTTGGAACAACATTTCCCTTACCATCCTCTACATGCCATGTCCACGCTGCCTGACTATCCTTAAATGACACATTTGCTGTGCAATCAGGAGATAAAGTACTCTCCCATTCCTCTTCACCATATTCTACTTCGTGATATTTTTTGTATATCAAAGGATCTTTGCTTTCCAAAGACATATCAATATTCTGAATAATAGGAAGTACTGCTACCAACTGTGGATTTGTTGCTGTATCTTCTTCAACTTCTCCTACATTTGTCTTCTCAATCTCCTTATTTGATAGATTCTTTAACTGTAACTTATACTTGAGCATATGTGATGCATCATTGATTACAATATCATCACTCCACTTATATTCGCTCTTACCCTCCTGATTCTTTCCAATCTTGAAGTATTGATTATTCATATCAATCTCAATTACAGGTAATTCACGTGCAATATAATAACCTGCTCGGGAGCGCATGGAATCTACACAGTATTGTGTATCATCATATCTTGCCCATCCTGTAGCAAAATGGTTTACATGTCTTCTCGTTGCACTCAAATGACTGCCTGTCAACATAATAAATGCTGCATTTCCAATCTTAGCATCCTCTGAGTATTCTCCGTTCTCATCAGGCTCTGATGTGACAGATTCAGGAAGCGGTTCTACATTTTCATGTTCCGGATCAATTTCATTCATTTCCTGATTTCCATCTTTCTCAGGGTCTGCATCAATTGCCAGACGGAATCCCTTAGGCACTGCATAATTACCTGTCTTAGATGAAACCACATAACGAACCTGATATATCTTCTGTCCCAACTCTGAACGCTCGCCATAAAGTTTCAATGATAAATCACTGATATCAATAACTGTATTTTTATCAATATCTACACCCGGACGCTCTATTCTATTCACATGTTTATTGTAAAGTTCTGTAAGATTTATCCACTCTCCTTCCCACATGTTATTAATATTCTTATATGAAGCACTATCTGCAGCATTTTCTGCATCTTTACTGCACAATGCATACACCTGCACATCAAGATCATTTTTTAATCTCTCTCTATAAGCTTCATCTCCTGCAGTATCCGGAATCTCCCATACACCGGTTCCCAATGCATAAATACGCTTCGTAATAGTGTCTTCTGTTACCGGAGCCTCTTCTGTTGTTCCTAACAGAGTAGATCTGAACGGAATTCTCCAGTCTACAATGAACTCTCCAACAGCTCCACCCTCATTCACTGCCTGATCCATATATACGGATAATTTTACTGCACTCTTAATAATCGGATCGTCTACAACTCTCTGTACACCTTCTACCAAATCCGGATTATCTATCTCCGAACGCTGCACGGAAGTATCCAAACGCACTGTGGAATGTGGTTTCATAAGAGTTACAATTGCTGATTCATCCTTAGTATACTCATCTGTATAATCCTTATCACCATCCCAGTCAGTGTTCGTTTCTTTGTCGTCACTCACCATTTTTTCATAAGTGATTCCGGCGCCATCTAATTCTGTTAATAAATCAAAATCTCCATCAGCATTCATTGTCTTTAAATAGTCACCATTCACATCATCCATAGTAACATAACCATCTGCTTTGAACTCTTCATCCCATACCGGATCTTTCCAGTATTCATCTGTAAAATCAATTTTTTCTGTATCAAGTATATTGTTTCTTACCGTTGTCTTAACTCCGACTACAAGTGTATCCTTATATCCGAAATATCCAGGCATATGTTTACCCCGAATATAATCATCATAATTTGCCGCTGTAATATCATCGGCATAATCTCCCGGCGTACGAACTTCAAAGATAATCGTTTCTTTTTGCTCATCGTTGATAAAGTGATTTAATACCTTAAATTCAAATCCCAAATCTTCTGCTTCATCTATATTCATTCGAACAGTTTCTCCATCTGCCTTTTTAAATAGCAGATATACATCACTGCCCTTCAATGATACAGTCCTTACAATAGACGGTAATACAATTGTAACTTTCATCTTACCATGAGACATATTTCCATGATGATAATAGTCTTCTGTTCCGACACTGTCTGCACCATTTACAACCTTCACGTTAAAGTACAAATCATTCAGATATTCTACCGGATTATCCTTAGATGGATAATAATCAT
>CAOXUF010000091.1:0-2291 GCA_948560485.1 uncultured Eubacterium sp. | reverse complement strand
GATTCCATTCTGCCATTGTGGAGAACGTCCACCAAGATTATTCACAGCCTCTGCCTCGTTTTTAGATACAAAAGTTTTATTTTCTATGACAGGATATTTCAAACGGATTCTGCTTGAAGTATGAACACCCATATTCGATGTATCATATCCCCCATCCAAGTCACTGTCTTCTGCTTTCAGATGCAGACTCTCCCGCAAGTTTGGATAATCTTCCATATCAAGCTCTCTGCCATCAATCTTAATCTTCTTTCCGTCTTCAATATACCGCTTAACGCCGCCTTCATCCGTAGCATTAATTGCAGAATCTGTTCCCATATTATTCGCTGTCGGCACTTTTGGTAACATTGCCTTGATACTTGTTTCTGCACTGTCTCTTCTTGTATCAGGAATTGTTCCTGCCCATCCGCCATGCACATATGTGCTGACAAACGGTCCTCCAACAAAATACGGATTCTCTCTGGCAGCATTCACTGCATCAGAATCTATTAAGAATTTAAAGTAATCCAATTCACTGGATACAAAAGTATGGTTTGACTGATACTGATCACCGAGTCTCCTATCCTCTTTTCCATCCTTTGTCGCAATATCCGGACCGTCCTCTGTAAAGAACTTAAATGAAAATACTCTCGCTGATTCGGAGTTAATCTTGATTTTCTTATCACTTCTTACATCCGGCTCAGCCTTCTGCTTAAAGTTTATCCTGTATCTTCCCTCTACTTTACCATCTTCTCCTGCCAGTTCTATATACTCAACAGTACACTGATAAAGCTCTTTCTCATCCTGATACTCTTTTAATTCCTCCAGACTGCCTCCATTATAATCTGCACCTTTCAGTGTCCAGTCCAGTTTTTTCTTCGCATTTTCTTCATTATTATGTGTAAATAAATCACCATTGACATCCTTTGGCACAATTCCTGCCGGAAGAATCTCTGTGATAACCGGATAGAATAACGTACCCATATTACCACCATCAGTAGCATATGTATGTCTTACCTTAAATGTTTCACGATAGTGAGTCGAATAATAATCATACCACATATGATCAGGTGCCAATGTGTTCAGCCAGTATTTATTCTCCACATGAATGTTTACTGCCGAGCTGTCTCCCTGCGGGTCCACATAATAATCCGCGGCTTTGTTTCCTGCAACATTATCCTCTCCGATAGTAGTCCATGTTCTAATCATCGGTTTTCTCATATGTGCACGGGTACCTGTATTGGCATATGTATTGCGCACTCCATTCGAAAATGCCTGTCTGTTATCCGTCGGTACACTGTCTTCTGTCACACCCTGCGTTGATACTTCACGGTTTGTAATATTCATACCATTAATATATGGTGTGTTCGGCGAACCGTTCCAGAAGTATTTTGAACCGTCAATACACTGTTCCGAACCGGAATGGGTATGAACATAATAGACATTCCACATAAAGTCCATTCCGTTTTTCTGTGTACTTATCGGTGTCGGCATTCCTACAAGATAATTGTTTCCCCAGAGTGTTGTCGTATCATAAACCTGATAATAAAGGTTTTCTTCTGTATCCACTGGTTTTACCATTACTTCATCATACCAATATTCATCTTTCGGTGTAGCATATACATGAGATGGTATGTCAACTCTCATTGCATAACCACTCTTATCTCCTCTGTTAAACCACTTGCCAAGTGTTTTCTTAACAGTAATCTTAAGTACCCATGAAGTATGTTCTTCCGCTGTATAATATGCATTCTTGCCTTCATAACTATCCCCTGTCTTATTCATAACAGAAGTACTAAGAAGTGGATCTCTCATAATATTTGGTGTCAGATATCCGTCTGCACTGCCAGGTTTCTGAACTACTTCTACTGTAACATCACTGGCATCAATCTTTTCATATACCGGATTTGCAGATGTTCCTTCCCGCATAATCTCTGCTGTAATATCGCTGAAATCCGGTGTACCGTCTTTGTTCAATTTTGGCTCTATTCCCTGTGGCATAATATATGTAAATTCTATGCCTCCGGTAATATCCCAGTCTCCATAATTATATGCTCCGATACGTGATGTGAAGTACTGGTCATATTCTAATGTCGTAATCGTATCGTCATTGATTTCTCTTGTATAATCTCTTAAATTTGTACATCCGCTATACCAATAATCAGAATTGTAATGATTATCCCATTTTCCATCTCTATAATTGGTTGGAAGATATTCTTTTGATTTGAGATAATTTTCATCTCCAATCATCTCTGAACTTGCAGCCAGCCATGCTGTCTGCAGATGCAGACGGGACTCTGCCCAAAGTACTGCAT
>CAOXUF010000090.1:3670-7587 GCA_948560485.1 uncultured Eubacterium sp. | reverse complement strand
GGGTGGTTGATATTTCGCTCGTTTCCGAGCTCAACAGGGTCACGACCCATAATAATAAAGAAGCTGTTGCATTTAAGCAACAGCTTCTTATTGGCTATTTTTTTATTTCTTTTTTAACTTCTTAAACTGCATATATTTCACTTCGATTCCTGCAAGGACATCTTCTAATTTCAAATTATATGCACCTTTATCTAACTTCACTTTACACAGTTTCTGTGTAATCCAGTTACCATCTGTTCCGTTAGTCTGAATAACTACCATCGTCTCACCATTGGCATTCACATTGACTGTAGACTGTGCCAGATTTGATTTTGCAAATGAAATATTTACAATAATCGTATACTCTGCATCTTCTTCTACAATCATCGTTGCTTCCTTACCACAGTCAAACATTACCTTGTTATCCTCTGCCAGATTAAACTGCTGATATTTTGCCTCCTCTACAGGAACTGATGGATAGTATTTCGCTACATCAGTATCAACTAATTCTCTCTCAATAACAGGAGCATTTAATATAAAGTTGCAGATATTCATTGTAGCTCTCTGAAGTTCTCCAACGGTAAGTGTTCCTGCTTCCACAGAACTCTCGGTATTATCATTGTTTGAATTTACTTCCGCACCATTATTATTTACAACCATGTATACATCATTCTGCGAACGAACCATATCTCGTGTATCCTGATTGGATTCCTCGCCGCCTGTTACTACATCGTTCATCTTTGCCCACCAGTCTGTCATAACAATACCTTCGTATCCCCACTCACCACGAAGTACTGTAGTACAAAGATCATAATTAGATGCTGCCCAATGTCCGTTAATCGGATTGTAACTCGTCATCAGTGTCATTACTGTTTTTTCTTTAACTGCCATCTCAAAGGATTTTAAATATATTTCTCTGATGGCACGTTCTGAACAAACGGCATCTATCTTAAATCTGTGTGATTCCTGTCCATTCAATGCAAAATGTTTAATGGTTCCCCATGCACCTCCGTCTTTAATACCACCGGTAGATGCTACAGACATTGTTCCTGATAAATACGGATCTTCTGAATAATACTCAAAATTACGCCCATTTAAAGGATGTCTATGAATATTTACACCAGGTCCTAACAAAGTGTCAACCTGATTTCTTCTCAATTCTTCACCTTCCATTGTATAGAGTTCTCTGACTAATGGTACGTTCCATGATGATGAAAGTGCAGTACCAATCGGAAGCTGAACTGCCTTACCATCATAACGAAGTCCACTTGGTCCATCTGCACAGCAAGCTGCCGGAATTCCATAACCAAACAAGGCATCTGATATTCCACCAAAGGCTGATGCTGTACCCTGTGTTACACGTGGGTTACTCATTCCCTCACCTCTGACAATCTGTGCCATCTCCTCTACCGAGAGCTGTGCGGTAAACTCTTCCAAACTATTCTTTCCTGCCTGAACATCCTGAAGGGTAATTCCTTTATCCCCTGTAATCTCCATTGGTTTTGGCAGATTTTCTTCTATTCTTTTTGCCAAATCCACTGTAGGCTTCTGAGACGGAACATATTCTTTCTCAAAGGTTCCATCTTCCTTCCTTGTACCCGGTCTTAGAATTGTAAGATTCTCATCATTCGGACAGCAGATTTCTGACAACTGTTCTACTACTTTCAATTCATTTAATTGATATGTATAAACATCTTTAACATTTCTTACACTATTACCAACATAAATAACATAATCGCCAGCCTCTAAAACATAACATGATTTATGTCCTGTAACATTGCTGTCATCATAAGATGCCATATCATTTATAGAAACTGAAATATCTATTGTCTGACTCTTACCCGGTGCAAGTTTCTCTGTCTTTGCATATGCGCAAAGTTCTTTTGCCGGCTTTCCAAGCGCTCCCTGCGGTGCACTATAATATACCTGAACTACTTCTTTTCCAGAATATTTATCACCAGTGTTCGTTACCTTAACCTGGATTTTAATCTCTTCGTCATCTTCTTCCACAGACAACGTCTCAATATCAAATGAAGTATATGAAATACCATATCCAAATTCAAACATTACCTCTTCCGGTGCAAATGTTTCAAAATATCTGTACCCTACATAAATATCTTCCTGATAAAGATTGGTTAATGGATTTCCAAAATTGTCTGCTGACGGATAATCTTCTAAATTCTCTGCAATCGTATCCGGAAGTTTTCCACTTGGTGTTTCCTTGCCGGAAAGAACATCAACAACCGCATTTCCACCTTCCATTCCACCAGACCAGACATATGCAACTGCCTTAATCTTTCCATGAAACTGTGAGTCATTCATCCACTTCATATCAATAATATTAGATACATTTAAAACAACGACTACATCATCAAATGCCTCTGTAATATTTTTAAGATTTGTAATTTCTTCATCTGTTAAAAGATAACTGCCTGCTCCATTATAGTTATCTTTATCCTCACCGGCAGTACGCCCGATGATATAAACAGCCTTATTGGTAACCGCTGCCTGTCTCTTTGCATACTCTACGGTAATATCCATATCTTTCTGAAACCATGGTTCAGCAGCCCAGCCGCCTCCACCATTATCAAACGGATGATCCTTCAGCCATTCTACATAATCGTTTGCCAGTTCTTCATTTATATGTAAATCACTTTTTTTAAAACCTTCAATAATATTCGTAGCATATTCAACCTGAACAGCCCCTCCTGAACCGGTTCCACTTCTGTAATATTCTAACTGTGGTCTGCCAAATACTGAAATTTTGTCTTCTTTTGTAAACGGAAGTACACTATTATCATTTTTTAATAATACGATACCTTCCACTGCTGCCTCACGGCTCTTTTCGGCAAATCCCTCTACCGGAATTCCTCTTAAACTTTCGCTCATTTTTGTTATCCTCCAAAGCATATTGTTTTTAACTTCTCAATATATTTTTGTTATCAACAAAACTACGTTTAAAACGCACTTGCCATATAAGCCCACTATAACATATGATTTTCCTAAATACCATATTTTACAGTCAGAAAAATGTTTTTATTGCGTCAATTTTTATACAGGCATAAAAGTTGTTTTATATGTATTTTCCCCTTATAAAAAGGTGCTTTTTAACAAAAAAACATATTTTTGTAACGTTTTTATGAAGATGTTTTTATTTATTTTCTTTAAAAATTTATGTTTTTCCTGTTATAATTTTTTCTTTATTGCTTTAAAGTACTAAATATTGTAAAATTGTTATATAAAATTATGTAGCGAAGAAAGGAATAAATACAATGGGAAAATATTTTCAAGAAGATATTGAAACTGCCTCTCGTGAAACCATTGAGCAGTGGCAGAATGACGGACTATTAGATGTTGTAAAAAGAGTATATGATAACGTACCTTTTTATAGAAAAAAAATGGAAGCAGCAGGTGTCACCCCTGATGATATTAAGAGTGTGAAAGACCTTCCAAAACTTCCATTTTTAACAAAAGATGACTTAAGAGATGCTTATCCATATGATTTATTAGCAATTCCTCTAAAAGACTGTGTTCGTATTCAGTCAACATCCGGTACAACCGGAAAGAGAGTTGTTGATTTCTATACACATGCAGATATTGACAAATGGGGCAATGGTTGTGCCCGTGCCATTGCAGCAGCAGGCGGTACAAGCGAAGATGTCTGCCATGTTTCTTATGGATATGGACTTTTTACAGGCGGACCTGGTTTAAATGACGGCTCCCATAAAGTTGGATGTTTAACTCTTCCAATGTCATCCGGTAATACAGACAGACAACTGCAATTCATGATGGATTTAGGCTCTACTATCCTATGTTGTACACCAAGTTACGCCTCTTATCTGGCTGAGTCAATTCATGAGCGCGGTATACAGGATCAGATTAAATTAAAAGCCGGTATTTTTGGCGCCGAAGCATGGTCAGAAGAAATGAGACATGAT
>CAOXUF010000090.1:3039-3660 GCA_948560485.1 uncultured Eubacterium sp. | reverse complement strand
TATTAAAGCTTATGATATTTATGGTCTTACGGAAATTGAAGGTCCCGGTGTTGCTTTTGAGTGCGAGGCGCAGGATGGAATGCATATCTGCGAGGACTATTTCCTTCCGGAAATTGTTGATCCGGACACTTTAGAACCTGTTCCGGACGGACAAATCGGTGAACTGGTATTTACTAGTTTTGCAAAAGAGGCATTTCCTCTTATCAGATATCGTACCAAGGATATTACATACATTACAAGAGAGAAATGTAAATGCGGACGTACTCATGCACGTATTCACAGACTCATGGGAAGATCAGATGACATGCTGATTATTAAAGGTGTAAATGTATATCCATCCCAGATTGAAGAAGTACTTATCAAACAGGGCATGCCTGCTAACTATCAGCTCATTGTCGACCGCTTAAACAACAGCGATACTATGGAAGTTTTAGTAGAAATGACACCTGAAATGTTCTCTGATACTATTGGTGCCATCGAAGTCAAGGAAAAAGAAATTGTTGCCGCATTAAAGAGTATGCTTGGCATTTACGCTAAAGTAAAATTAGTAGAACCAAAATCTATTACCCGTTCTGAAGGTAAAGCGGTACGTGTCATTGACAAACGTAAAATTTAACATCT
>CAOXUF010000090.1:0-3029 GCA_948560485.1 uncultured Eubacterium sp. | reverse complement strand
TAACATCTTTTTATAGGAGGTAAAAATATGTATATTAATCAAATTTCAGTTTTTATAGAAAATAAACCCGGTAATCTTGCAAAGTTTACAAATTTTATTGCAGAAAACCAAATAGATATGAGAGCCTTTGAAATTGCAGATTCCAGCGATTTCGGTATTATCAGAATCATCGTGGATAAACCACTTGATACTTTAACATTACTGAAGGACAATGACTGGATATGCAATCTAACACAGGTTATCGGAGTAAAAATTCCTGACAAACCGGGAGCAATGGCACAGGCTATGAACGTTCTTGCCGAAGCCGGCGTCAGCGTTGAATACGTTTACACATTCCTTGCCAGAGGAACAGACGATGCTCTTATGATTTTCAGAGTGAAAGAAAACGACAAAGTCGCTGCCGTTCTTAAGAAAAATAATATAAAGCTTATTTCACAAGAAGATTTATTAAAAATGTAATAATTATAATTCAAACAATTATAAAAAGAAGTCACACAAAATTTTGTATGGCTTCTTTTTTTATAATTATTTCTTACTAATTTTTTTGCATACAGAGTACGTATAGTTTCTTCTTCCCGAAAATTTTCCTAAGACGGAATTCTTCATAGCAATTTCGTGCAAAACTTTTAATCCATCTTTTTCTTCATTCAATTTTTTTGCACTCTTAAAATGTTCAATCGCTGCCTTTGTAATATTTCTGGCATTTTCCGGATTCTGCCAAAACATATCGCAGAAATACGCAATCAACTGTGGATTCGTCAATTTATAAGTGTTTCTTGCTACAGACATCCTTGTAGTGATATCTTCCTTCGCCTGTGCATTCTGTATAGAAACTCCATTACTACTGCCGAGCAGTGCCTTCACTGCCACCAACTCTTCCTTGCTGAAACTTCTTTTTCGGCTTTCCCAACTTGCACTATTTGTAATTTCCTTACACAACGCTTCTGTCTTTTCTTCTTTTTTCTTTTTATTTCCAGAGACTGCATCTTCTATTAACTGTTTTGCTTTCTTTGTATCACTTGTATAAATACGTTTCAGAAGACTATGAGCCCTTTCTCCATACCACTGCCATGCACCTACAGTTATAGTTTTTTCTCCTTTGAACTGCGGAAGGCCATTTCTTGCCGCAACATAATTCCCTGATTCATTATGTGCAATCAATGCAGAAATCGTGTCAAATAATGAGTCTCCCGTCTTATGTATACCTGCATTCAAAATCTTTTGCAATTCTGCCTCTTGTATTCTTTTCTGTTCTTCTATGTAAGCGTCATACTCAGTCTTTGTCATTGCACTATCCCACAATATTCTGATATCCACATTTCTTACAGATACCCAGCCTTCTATTGTCTCTGTTCTTTGAATACGAATCTTTTTATAGTCATTGGAAAACCCTATCACTGGATAAACATTTCCTTTATATCCCATCCCCACTGCACTATTGGTATTTTTTGCACTGCTCCTCAACTTTACATTTGATACTTTAATAAGTGCCTCAATACCATAATTATCTAATAATAGATTTTCCACCTCATCGTCTACCACTGCATTTTCCTGCTTTATGTATCCTGTAATCTTTCCTGATTTTACTTTATACCATTTATCTATGCTCTCGATTACTACAACAGGTTTTTCATCTGGCACATAACCAACTGTCTTTGATTTGTTTTCCGGTCGTTCCTTTATTTTCACAAAATCATCATCGTCATCTGATGAAACAACTCCCAAATGGGTTATCATTTTTTTGTATTTTTCAAACTTCGTTAACTTTGATTTTTTATTATGATGTTTTACTATTTTCTTTGCTGTATCTTTGTCTATTGTAAATGTAGTACTTTTCAATACTTTATCTGCTGTGTTAACTTCCATCAGTTTGTTTTGCACCAGAATTTTGTCATCTCCATGTACTGCCACTGATAGTATTATTATCATTGACATTGCAATGCAAAATAGTTTTTTTCTCATTTATATTCACCTCTAGGAAATATTATAACGCTGCTTTAACTAAAATGTAAAGTAAAATGGTATTCCAAATTCTTCATAAAACTGATCAACTTTGATTTTTAATTACAAAGTCAATCTCTCCATTCATCCCCTTTATCAATCTATCAATAGTTTCTAAAGAAGGATTAGCATTTCCATTTTCTATCTTACTGATATCCCCCTGTGCAATACCTGTTTTTTGTGATAATTCCCTTTGTGTCATATTTAACATATCCCGCATAGCAATTAGTCTAGATGCAAATCTTTTCTTAATATCTAACGTATGAACAATATCTGTCTCAATACCATTTTCCCATAATTCATCTGCTGCTATATCCAGTTCATCATTCCAATATACACCATAACCTCCAACATCAACTTTAACATTACTAAACAGCTCCTCATTATGTTCTAACTCTTTAAATTGAGGATATATTGTATATAGCTGTCTAATATTATATTTTTTTTCAACTCCATTTTGAAATACAATCAACAAACCGAATTGGGGAAGTGCTTTAACTCTTTCTATCTTTTTCATAATTATAATTCCCTTCTGTCAACAGGTTCTAATACTCTAAACACCTGACTATTCCACATTTCATATAACTCTTCTCTATAATGCTCTATAAATCTTTTCATTTTTTGTTGACATTTTAGAGGTATATCTCCTTCAAACATCTCTGTAGTCTCAATCATGAACAATCCCACTCTTTCACCATATATAGCATGAATATGCGGAGGATTATGTTCTTTTTGCCTCAAATACATCCTTAAAATTATACCTTCAAATCTTGCTATAACGGGCATATATCTTCTCCTTTTATATATTATACTTTAACAATATAGGATATATTCTATATTGTCAATTTAATTTTTATAAATACAATAAATTTTTCTATTTTATAAACTTCTATGGGTATATTTCCCATTTTGTTATATAATAACGATATAAATTTATAAAAAACAGGAGGTATGTGCAATGTTAAGAGATAAAGTTGCAGTTGTTACAGGCGGAACGAGAGGCATTGGTTACGCTATTGTAAAAAAAT
>CAOXUF010000089.1:2703-7635 GCA_948560485.1 uncultured Eubacterium sp. | reverse complement strand
AGCAATACTTATATTGGGAATGGAACTGGTGCAAAAACAGTTTCTGGAATAAGAACATTAATTGAAAATGCTGAAAATCAAGAAAAGGTAGATAAATATTTGTTAAATAAGATTAAAAGAGAGTTTAACATAGAAGGTACGTCTGTTGCAGAAAAGAGCTTTGAAATTCATGTAGGGGATAATCATGATAAATAAGAAAGAGGTATTAATTGACACAGGTTTCCTTGAAAAACTATCGTGTAATGGGAAAAATCTTGAAGTCTTTAAGAAAGTGCTGACAGATTTAGAATATAAACCTGTAGTGCATCCTTATATTGCTGCTAATGAATTGGACATGTATACATATTTTGATAATTTAGTAACAGAAGGATTTATTAGAATCGCAAATTATAATGAATTTTTATATGATGATGAAGATAGAACAATTTATCAATCATTTTTCATTGATATACACAATATGTTGCGTGAATATCTTAAAGCCGCTGGTGGGAAAAAGCAATTGGAAAAACTTGTTTTACCGACAGGGCAAAATGTATTTACATATCGCAAAGCATTAATGAGCCTGGGAGATGTTCACATGATATTAATGGCTTTTTTTATGAGGATGCCAGTTGTTTTGACAGAGGATGCTGATATTGATATATTGCGTTCAATTACTCGGCGTAAAATGGAAAGGGAATCATATACTTTAGAGATATATAATGCGGTAGATTTGCTTATAATGATTGCTAATAAAGAGAATACTGTTTTTATGAAAAGTGATTTGGTGAATATCATAAAATCTATTGGAGAGAGGGCGCATCTGTCAGAAGTAAAACAAGTGTGGAATAAAACACACCAGAATACATAGTATTTAATATAGAGAAATTGTCAGGGCAGCAAAAATATAGTGATAATTAAATAATGGGACAGTAAACAAATGCCGCAATTCCTTGAAAAATCGGGAAGGCGGCTTTTTAGTATTTAATTTATTGAATTGTGAATCTCATAAAATGAGGCTATAATATAGAATAAGAAATCGATTGTTAAAGGCATGAAAAGGTGATTTGTGAAAGCTTGGATTGCGACTTTTCGAATTTGATAAGTTATAAAAGAGCTGGGGAGGAAATCGATAAAGATGAACAATGATAAAATCACTGAAGTTGGAATAAATATAGCGGAAAAAGCTACGGTTATTTGGAATGTGGCGGATATGCTGCGCGGGCCATTTAAGCCGCATGAGTATAGCCTGGTTATTTTGCCTATGACAGTACCGAAAGACCCTGTAGAGCTGATTGACTTGGAGGGTAAGCTGAAGCTGGAATATTACAAACTGCAAAAGACATTTCAGGGTGAAATCATTTTGGAAGAAGCAAAGACCGTATATGTTCCAGCGAAGCACAAAGGAGTCAAATAGATGGATGAAAAAACGCCTTTGGATGAGGTAATTGCGAAAATTAATGAGAAATTTAAGGGCAATTTTACAGAGGGAGATAAGGTGATTCTGTCAGCACTCCGGGACAAACTGCTTTCTGATAAGAAGTTGAAAAAGATGGCGCAATCCTCTGATCCGCAGATTTTTGTGGAAAGTATTTTTCCGAAAGCATTTGGCACGGCAGCACAGGACGGATATATGGAAGCACAGGAATCGTATCAGAGTTTGTTTGAGGATACGGCTAAATATAATGCGATTATGCGTGCACTGGCGGAGGTTGTGTACCGGGAGATGAGGAAGAAAGACAGAAAGGCTTTGGATGAGTCGGGGCTTATACATATGAGAGGCCGCAGAACTTGTCTATGGTGGCGGAGGAGTCGATAGGGTATGGAAATAGAGGGGATAAAACGCGAAAATAGAGATATGAAAAACTTTGGCGATTAAGGCCATTTAAGAGTAACATCTCAGAAAGGGATAGAAGGAACGATAATATGAGAAGAATTGATTTGATAAAGCAAAATAGTAAGCAATTCCTTTTGGAGATAAAACGTCGAAGAGAACTAAAGAGAGAGTATAGCTTAGATAAGCTGAAAAGAAATCTTCCGGTAGATAATAGTTCTGGATATGAAGATTTCGCACCAGCGTCTAAAATAGAAAATGGGGAAGAGTACATAAAGGCACTGCACTGGGCGTTGAAAAATAAAGACGTAAAAAATATAGCTTTAGCTGGACCATATGGTTCAGGAAAAAGCAGTATAATTCATTCGTATTTAAAAAAATATCCGAGTACGCGTGCATTAAATATTTCATTGGCAACATTTGATTGGGAGAAAAAAGAATATGACGAGTTCAAAGATGAAGTTGAATTGGGTATCTTGAAACAGCTCTTTTATAAAGTAGATTCCAGTAAAATACCTCAGAGTAGATATCGCAAAATCCATAAGCAATATTACAGACGTTTTATGTGGATGGTGACAATAATTGTTGTATTATTTTTATCAGCATTTGCCTTTTTCTTCCCAGAAGCTTTTAAGGATTGTATGGATAGGATAATTCGGTGTGGGAATTATTATCATTTGTCAAAATGGAACTCATACATTTTGGCAGGTGTATTTGGTGTTATAGGTATACTGGTGGCTTCCTATATATGGAAATGGGTATTAACACATCTGAAAGTTAAAGAGGTAAATATAGCTGATCGAGCAACACTTTCTGATGTAAAAGAAGAAGATTCCATATTCGATAGAAATATGGATGAGATGATATACTTTTTTGAGGAAACGAATTATGACACGATTTTTATAGAAGATTTAGACCGTTTTGACAGCTCGGAAATATTTGTAAAATTGCGTGAATTAAATACCATTCTTAATAATTATGACTTGATAAAGAGACGCATTATTTTTATATATGCTATAAGGGATGACATGTTTAAAGATGAGGAGAGGACAAAATTCTTTGATTTTATCATACCGGTTATTCCGATTATAAATTCAACGAACTCAGGTGAAATTTTAATAGACAAGTTGAAAATAACGATGCAAGAAGATGGGACATACAGAAGCTCTTTGTATGATATTTCCTCAAGCTATATTACGCTTGTCTCTCCTTTTATTGAGGATATGCGCGTGTTGACAAGTATTTGTAACGAGTTTGTCATATATAAAAAGACACTACAGAGTTTACGGTTAAAAGATGAAGAAATGTTTTCTATTATGATTTTCAAGAACCTTTTTCCATCTGATTTTGCAGAATTGGAAGCAGAAAGAGGGATTGTAAAAAAGGCTTTCGATAATAAAAAAGAATTTGTTAATAAGATGATTCAACGGTTGAGAGATTGTAATGAAAAGTATTTAGCTGCTTTGGAGGGGATAGGGCAGGATATTCTTATAGATTTAAATGAGATGAAAGCTGCATTTATGTGTTTTCTTACAAAGAATAAAGGGCCATTTAATTATTGCAGGTTAAATGATGAAAGTTATTCCTATAATCAAATTATGGCACCTGATTTTAATATGGGAGTATTTAATGTCGATTCCAGTATAACTATTTATTATTACAATGAAAATGGTTATGGAAGAAGTTTTTCAGTCAATAATTTGAAGATGGAGATAGAAAATAATGGGAAAAGTTATATTCATAGATTTAATTATCTCCAAAACAGTGAAGAAGACCGCAAAGAAGCAATCAGGAGAAAAATTGAAGATAATGAAAACTCCATTATGGATTTGTATACATTTTCCTTGAAGATGTTGCTTGAGAAATATGGGACAGAAGAGGTGCTTTCCGATGAGGTACGAAAAAATAAAGTATTGGTTTTCTTTTTAAAGAAAGGATTTATTAATGAGAACTATGCGGACTATATCAATTACTTCTATCCTAACAGCATTACGAGTAATGAAATGAATTTTATACGGGGTATCCGTATGGAAAAAGCGGCAGGAGATTTTTCATATAGAATAAAGAATGTTGTGCAGGTATGCGATAGAATTGATGATTATGAGTTTAGACAGGTTGAAGCGCTAAATTTTGATGTAGTGGATTATTTAATTACAAAAAGGAGCAGTGATACAAAATGTATAAAATTATTTGAAGGATTGGTACAGGGATCGACAACGGCAATTGAGTTTATCAAATCTTATGTTGAACGCAATCAAAATGTCCCTGTTTTTATAAAAATTCTTTGTAACCAATATCCGGCATTTTGGCATGATATTTGTCATGATGAATCTTTCTCCGAAAACAGTAAATTCAGATATTTGTCTTTAATTTTCTCTTATGCGTCTGTGGAAGATGTGATTCGTATGAATGCAGATGAAAATGAGGACTGTATCAGTAAATTTATTTTGGAAAGAAAACATGTATTGACCAAATTGCATGACGTTAATCCAGAAAACATGATTTGTATAATTGATCGGCTTGATTTGCAGTTTACATGTATAGATATAAAAGGTGTAAATCATGCTGTTTTAGATTATATTTTTAGGGAAGAACAATATGAGTTAAATACAGATATGGTCACAAGTCTTTTTGAATACAAGTATCCTCAAAAGGTTGAAGGTTTAAGAAGGGCCAATTATACAACAATATATGAAGTGTCGGATACCTCATTAATAAACTATATATATCTTAATTTCGAAGAATATGTAGCTAAATTTGTAGTGGAACAAGATACAAATATTTGTGAAGATATACATGCTGTTGAAGATATATTAGAGAGGCTGTTCAAAACCGCGCCAGAAATATGCAAAGCAGTTCTGGACAAAGAGGATGTGATTTGGAATGATTTAAATGACTGTTGTAAGTGCGTCGATAGTGAGGAGGACAAAAAAGCAAGACAAATCATATGGGATTGTGTATTGGAAAATAAGATGGTTTCCGCATCCTGGCACAATTTCATGTGCTATTATGAATGCCATCAATTAACAAGTGTTTTGGTGAACTGGTTTGATAAAGAAATTGATCAGTTATTACGGGATTTTCAATGCGAATATATTACGGATGAAATAGTAAAATCT
>CAOXUF010000089.1:0-2693 GCA_948560485.1 uncultured Eubacterium sp. | reverse complement strand
AATTTATCAAAAAGTTTGAAGTAGAGGAGTTTACCAATAGCTTACATGATTTTACTGTTGAAAAAGTAGAAATTATGGTAAAAGAAAGATATATTCCGTTTCATATTAAAATATTGAAAGAAATGGAGGAAATAGAGCCGGGTTCTGCTATAGAATATATTATTTATAATAAAGAAGAGTTTTTTGATAAAATAAAAGAAATATCATTGAGTTTACATATAATAGCGCAACTTTTGATTTGTGACAAGTTTGATGATAGCGAAAAAATAGAATTGTTTACTTTATTTCATGCGGAGAATGTTGATAGGGAATTAGCACTGTGTATAAGAGGACTATCGTTCAAGGTACCTAAAATATACGTTGAATCTGCCTGGGAAGTTTTAGAAGAAGAGGAAAGATATCAATTATTGCTAAATCAACTAGAGGTGTATTCTCTGGATGAAATTTCTGACAAACTTTCATTATTAGCGCCGGTATATCAGAACCTATCGGATAGAACTAAGAGACATAAAGAATATCTGGATGATGACAATTTGGGATATAATAAGCAGTTATTGAAAAAATTAAAAGATATTGGTTACCTAACCAGTGTGGAAAATGAAATTTATAATGTGGGTGATGAAAAAGGAGAGAAGAAAAGGTTTGCTGTTTGGGTTAAGAAAAATTAAATTAGAAGTATAGAGAGTATCATTGTCATCATATGAAATGAGAAAAACTGCTTGACAGTTTCGGCGCAGTCTGCTACGATGATTACGGCTTATAAGAGCCATGCCGAAGACAGCAGGTGCCGGTACATAACCGGCATAAGGAAAGACGCCTGCCGAGGAAAGAGTTTACAGCGATGATTTAACTGACCTCTTTTGTCTTTGACGAAAGAGGTTTTTTTCTCCTTTCGGCACAAAATCTATAAGGAGGTTAGAAAATGGCAAAAATCGAATTAAAACAGCCTATTGTGGAAGAGATTTCTGCAAGCATCAAAGATGCTCAGTCTGTTGTTCTTGTCGATTACCGCGGACTTACGGTAGAGCAGGATACACAGCTGCGCAGGCAGTTTCGGGAAGCCGGTGTTACTTATAAAGTTTATAAGAACACAATGATGAATTTTGCATTTAAAGGAACAGATTTTGAAGCTCTGATTCCGTATCTGGAAGGTCCCAGTGCAATGGCACTTTCCACGACAGATGCGACAGCACCTGCAAGAATTATCAGCAAATTTGCAAAGACGGCGCCGGTACTGGAGATGAAAGGCGGCGTGGTGGAAGGCGTTGCATATGATGCAAAGGGAATGAGCGCGATTGCAAATATTCCTTCGAGAGAAGAATTGCTGTCTAAATTGCTTGGAAGTATCCAGGCTCCTGTTTCCAGCTTCGCCCGCGTTATGAAGCAGCTGGCTGAAAAAGGCGGCGCAGGAGAAGCAGCAGTTTCTGAAGAAGCATCCGCAGAGGCAGCACCTGTGACTGAAGAGGTGCCTTCAGAGGCAGCAGAAGCACCTGCTGAATAAACAGAAATCGAAAAGCAGGGTTAAATGGAAACCAAAAACGAAAATGAATCATGGAGGTAAATAAAATGGCAAAATTATCCACACAGGAATTGATTGATGCAATCAAAGAGCTGACTGTATTAGAGTTAAATGATCTTGTAAAAGCTTGTGAAGAAGAGTTTGGTGTATCTGCAGCAGCAGGCGCAGTCGTTGTACAGGGTGGCGGCGAGGCTGCACCGGAAGAAGAGAAGACAGAGTTCGATGTAGAGCTGACAGAGATCGGACCGAATAAAGTAAAAGTTATCAAAGTTGTTCGTGAGGTAACAGGACTTGGTCTGAAGGAAGCAAAAGACCTTGTAGAAGCAGCTCCTAAGGCAGTAAAAGAAGCTGTATCCAAGGAAGAAGCTGAAGATGTGAAGACAAAACTGGAAGCTGAAGGCGCAAAGGTTACTTTGAAGTAGTATCAAAAGGGTCTACGGTAGATAAGCACGCATGACGGAACGGAGTAGCCGTTATACGATGAAAAGAAACCGGGAAAGCATTGTTATAAATAGACAATGACTTTTCCGGTTTTTTGCCACTGGGCCCGGCTGAGGTGCAATACATAACAGTTCAGCCCGCGCCATTCGCATTACGAAGTATCCCGCAGGGAAAATTGCGCCTTTGGCGCTCTCCGCTGCTGCGCAGCTACTTTTGCTCATAAAGAGGCGATCCACTCATAGATCGTATCTTACAGCCTTGACCATGTAAACATGCTCCGGCTGTAAATACGATCTATGGCTGAACTGTTTGGAAAAAACTTCTTGACTGGGAAATTTTCTTGTAGTAGAATGGATAGTGCACTATTATGGTGTGGTATGCTTATTTATACTTGTTTTCATGGAAATAGGCTATGATCATAGAAGAACGGGGTGAAATGTCAATGGAAAAAAACAGAATACGTCCAATTGCCGCAGGCAAAAACGTGCGTATGAGTTATTCACGGCAAAAAGAAGTTTTGGAGATGCCAAATCTGATAGAAGTTCAGAAAAATTCCTATCAGTGGTTCTTGAACGAAGGTTTAAAAGAAGTATTTGACGATATTTCTCCGATTGCAGACTACAGCGGGCATCTGAGCCTTGAATTCGTGGATTTTGAGTTATGCAGGGATGAAATGCCTGTGAATAAAAACACCATCGAGAAATGCAAGGAAAGAGACGCAACCTATGCAGCA